>JBDHKT010000098.1:6686-12148 GCA_039586255.1 Gemmatimonadota bacterium
AGGTCTTCCGGGCAGGTTACCGACAGCAGCATCCCGAAGGCGAGCGCATCGACGATCGCCATGTTGTTCCTTAAGCCGAGGTCGACGAAGAACGCGTAGTCGCCCTCGTAGGCGCGGTGGATGAGCAGCGGGGCCGCGCGGGCCATTTGCAGATGGTACATCGAGGTGCGCAACGCCTCGGCGAACGCGTAGCGCGACATGCTGAGCGTGATCTGCTCGCCCGTCTCCGGGTGCGGCATCGTCACCTGCGCCGGCTCCCTCTCCAGCCGCTCGATGACCTCGGCGAACTCCTGCTCCAGGTTGGGAAAGGCGGCGTGGCAGTCGGGGTCCGCCGCGCAGCCCTCGAACGTCATCTCCAGCGCCTTCTGCGATTCGTAGGCGTGGTACAGCGGGTTGCGGAAAGCGATGGGCGCAACGCCGTTCAGTACCGCGGTGCGTACCGTCTCGGGGTGCCGGCGCATGTAGACCAGGGCCGCCCGCGTTCCGTACGAATTGCCCGTCAGGTTGACCTTCTCGTAACCGAGGGCGAGCAGGATCTCGTGCAGGTCGTCGGCGAAGATGGGCGTCGTGTACTGCGTCAGGTCGGCCAGCGGCTCCAGCTGCTCGCGGCAGAGCTCGAACTTCTCGGCGCTGAACGGCGGGTCGAGGTAGCTCTGCAGGTCGCCCTCCACCGCGACCTCGCAGTAGAGCGGGTTCGATCTACCCGTGCCACGCTGATCCACGAGGACGATGTCACGCTCTCTTCGAAACGAGGACCGGGACCACCCGCGCGCCCCGGTCGTCGCCGCCCCACCGGGCCCCCCGGACAGCGGAACGATGGGGTCGGGCCGCGGCGACTCGCTGCGGGCCGGTATCACGATGATGTTGATGTCGATGGTACGGCCGGAGCCGAGGGCTCGGTTCTCGTACACCGTGTAGGTCCCGCAGCGGGCCTCGTCCTCGGTGCCGGGGATCGGGCAGGGCTCCAGAGACAGAGTGCCGGGCGAGCCCTGGGCGAGCGCGAGCGACGGGCCCGTCAACATTGCTGCGAGCACCGGGAACAAGATGTGACGGCAAACGTCGCGCATCTCGATCCTCCGATTGGTCGGTGTGAATTGACCGACTATGAGGCGAGAAGTGTCATCAAACAAGCCCTTTGGGAATTCTCGAAGCTCGAGCATGGGACCAGTGCAACAAGGGAGGTAGGGAGGTATAGAACGGCTTCTAGCTTCCCCACCTCCCCTGTTGCACGGGTCCCCGAATCGACATTCGAGAATTCCCAGTAGACTTCTAACGTTGATAGTCCTAGAATTCTCGCCTCATGACTCGGAAGTGGCGAAGTCTCTGGTGGCTGGCCCTCGCCTCGATGCTGGCGATGGCGCTCTGGTTCTCCGCTTCGGCGGTCGTTCCGCAGCTGACCCTCGAGTGGGGGCTTTCCGGCGGCGACCAGTCGTGGCTCACGATGAGCGTCCAGCTGGGCTTCGTTGTCGGCGCTCTACTGAGCGCGGTGCTGAACATCGCCGATCGTATGCCGGCGCGGCGCCTGTTCGCGATCAGCGCTCTGCTCGGTGCCGGCTTCAACGCCTCCATCCCCGTCTTCGTCGACGGCCCCGTCGCCGCCATCATCCTGCGCTTTCTCACCGGGATGACGCTGGCTGGAGTCTACCCGCCGGGCATGAAGCTCATGGCGACGTGGTGCAAGGAGGACCGCGGTCTCTGCATCGGCCTCCTGGTCGGTGCGCTGACGGTCGGATCGGCGATGCCTCACCTGTTCGCCGCGCTACCGATCCTCGGCGGCCAGGCCGGGATACCGCCCTGGCGTTCGGTGTTGTTCATCGCGTCCGCTTCCGCCGTGCTCGCCGGCTTGATCGCCGCCTTCTTCATAGAGGCCGGGCCGCTGCATTCGGAGACCGCGCCGTTCGAGCCTCGGCACGCAGGCAGTGCCCTCGGCGAGCGAGGGTTGCGGCTGGCTAATTTCGGATACCTGGGCCACATGTGGGAGCTGTACGCCATGTGGACTTGGGCGCCGCTCTTCCTGCTGGCCAGCTACGAGCGAGCCGGGTGGAGCGAGTTAGGCGCCAGACTCGCCGGCTTCGCGACCGTCGCCATCGGCGGCCTCGGCTGCGTGATCGCCGGCAGGCTGGCCGACCGCTGGGGCCGAACGTCGATCTCGGCCCTGAGCCTCGCCGTCTCCGGAAGTTGCGCGCTCGCCGCCGGGCTGCTCTTCCGTTCGCCAGCCGCGTTGACCGTGCTATGCCTGGTCTGGGGCTTCGCCGTCGTCGCGGACAGCGCTCAATTCAGCGCCGCGGTGAGCGAGCTCGGCGATTCGCGCTACGTCGGCACGGCCCTCACCATGCAGACCAGCCTCGGCTTTCTGCTGACGCTCTTCACGATCCGGCTGGTCCCGCTGCTGGTCGAGCGCGTGGGTTGGGAGTGGGCGTTCGCCGTCCTGGCGCTCGGACCGATCTGTGGCATCGCCGCAATGCTCCGGCTGCGCGCCCTGCCCGAGGCGGTGAAGATGGCTTCAGGGAACCGCTAGGATTAGCCCCAACCGAAGGAGTGGCACTATGAGCCAGTCGAGCTTGCCTCACATCGACGCTCTGCTCCAAGAACACCGCATCATCGATCCGCCGGATGACTTCCGTGCCGAAGCGCTCTACTGGTACCGGAGCTGGACGCGGGTGCTCGACTGGAATCCGCCGTGGGTGAAGTGGTTCATCGGCGGACGTCTGAACATCTCGGTCAATTGCCTCGACCGTCATCTCGAGACGCATCCCGATCGCGTCGCCTACTTCTGGGAAGGCGAGCCCGGTGACGAGCGCCGCATCACGTACCGCGAGCTCTATGAGGACGTATGCCGTTTCGCCAACGGTCTCAAGAAGATCGGAGTCCGCCGCGGCGATCGTGTGGCGATCTACCTCGGGATGATACCCGAGCTCCCGGTCGCGATGCTCGCCTGTGCCCGGATCGGCGCCGTCCATTCCGTGGTGTTCGGTGGCTTCGCCGCCGACTCGCTGAGGGATCGCATCAACGATACGAACGCCGAGGTCCTGATCACTGCCGACGGCGGCTGGCGCCGAGGCGGTATCGTTCCGCTCAAGGAGAGCACCGACAGCGCGCTGGACGGCTGCCCGACGATCCGCAAGGCCGTGGTGGTGAGGCGGACCGGTCAGGACGTGGCGATGGTCGAGGGGCGTGACATCTGGTACCATGAGCTGGTCTCGGACCAAAGCACGGCCTGCGAGCCCGAGGAGATGGACTCCGAGGACCCGCTCTACATCCTCTACACCTCGGGGACCACGGGTAGGCCGAAGGGGATACTGCACACGACCGGTGGCTACCTCGTGGGTGTCACGGCGACGCATCGACTCATCTTCGACATCCACCCCGAGACCGACGTCTACTGGTGCGCCGCCGACATCGGTTGGGTCACGGGGCACTCGTATATCGTATACGGGCCGCTGGCCAACGGTACGACCAGCATCATGTACGAGGGCGCGCCCGACTTCCCCGACAAGGACCGGCTGTGGTCGATCGTGGAGAAGTACGGCGCCACTAATCTCTACACCGCGCCCACCGCGATTCGAGCCTTCATGAAGTGGGGCGCGGAGTACCCCGAGCGCCACAATCTCGCTTCACTCCGGCTGCTGGGGACGGTCGGTGAGCCGATCAACCCCGAGGCCTGGATGTGGTACTGGAAGTACATCGGAGGCGAGCGCTGTCCAATCGTGGATACGTGGTGGCAGACCGAGACGGGGATGATACTCATTACGCCGCTGCCCGGCGTAACGCGCCTCAAGCCCGGATCGGCGACGCGCCCCTTCCCCGGCGTCGTGGCGGACATCGTCGATGAGAGCGGCAACTCGGTCTCCCGGGGAACCGGTGGCTACTTGGTCTTACGTCGCCCCTGGCCGGCGCAGTTTCGCACGATTTACGGCGACCCGGGCCGTTTCGTGGAACAGTACTTCTCGCGCTTCGGCCACGCCATCTACCTGACAGGCGACGGGGCGAAGTTCGACGAGGATGGCTACTTCTGGCTGCTGGGCCGCATCGACGACGTCATGAACGTGGCGGGGCACCGGCTCTCCACGTTCGAGATCGAATCCGCCCTGGTAGATCACGATGCGGTGGCCGAATCGGCCGTCGTCTCGCGGCCGCACCCGGAGGTCGGCGAAGCGATCGTCGCCTTCGTCACGCTGCGGGCCGACTGGGATGGCGACGAGAAGCTCATCGCCGAGCTCCGCGACCACGTGGCGGAGAAGATCGGCAAGATCGCCCGGCCACACGCCGTCGTCATCAGCGACGACCTGCCGAAGACCCGCTCGGGGAAGATCATGCGGCGGCTACTGCGCGACGTCGCCCATGGTCGTGCGCTGGGCGACGTGACTACACTGGCGAACGCCGAGGTCGTGGAGGAAATCCGGACTCTGGCCGCCGAGCGGCCGGAAGAGGATTAGATCGTGCGACTGTCGCGTTCGACCTAGCACTAGCCCCGTGCTTCGCCGCCCAATCGTTCCAGCGCCCGCCGCGCCGTCTCGACCCGCGGTTGCAGTCCCGGGTCGGCCCTGTCCCACAGGCGTATGAAGTGTGAGTAGGCCTCGACGGCACCGGCGACGTCGCCTTCCGCCTCCAGCGCCTGCCCCAGCGCCAGGTACTGCGGTCCATAGAATACGATATCGTCAATCGGGTGCGCGTAGCGCAGCCGGCGGATGCCTTCCTGCCGGGTCTGCGGGTAAGCGGTCAGCGCCGCCGTCAGGGCGACTCGCAGCTGCTGGCTCCAGTGGAGCACGGGACCGTGTGCGTAGCCTGCTTCATCCAGGGCGCTGCGGAGCCGCTGCAGACCTCCGACGGTATCGCCCTCGATGATGTCCGCCCAGCCGAAGCCCGCTTCGATCAGTGACGGTAGGAAGTCGAACCGCGGGGCGGAGTCGGCGGCGAGCGCCTCTTCGCCCAAGCGCCGCGCCTCCGCCGCCCGGCCGAGGGTCAGCTCGTACAGCATCGCTCGGTGCAGCGCGATCTGCCGTGCCTCGGGATCCGTGGGCAGGACAAGAAGGTGCTCGACCGGGCCGGGTGCGTAAGACGGATCGGCGAGTCCGGCGTTGACTGGCATCAGGCCCATGTAGGCGATCGATTCACGAGGGCCACCCAGCGTCCAGAGCGTGTCAAAGAGAGGTCGCGCTTCGGCCAGCCGTCCCAGGCTCGCGAGTATCAAGGCGCGTATGCTGACTATCTCCTTCCAGTTAGTCGTGCCCGGCTCGACTTCGGACTCGAGCATCTCGATGATCGAGAGTACGGCCTCCGGATCCAGCGACGGCCAGCGATAGTGGGTGACGACGACCTCGTCCTGCAACGTGGTGAGGTCGCCCAACTCCTGCAGCCGGTCGACGGTGCTGTCCGGAGCCTCCCACAACCGGCGCGCCCTATCGAACTGGTCTACGTAGTCGGCGGGCGCCGTGCTCCTGAGCGCTTCGAGGTGTTGACTG
>JBDHKT010000099.1:0-6640 GCA_039586255.1 Gemmatimonadota bacterium
CCACCGAGAATCACGCCGGCCTGGGGACCGCCGAGCAGCTTGTCGCCGCTGAAGGTCACCAGGTCGGCCCCGGCGTCGAGCGAGGCGCGAACGTTGGGTTCCCAGGGGAGCCCGAAGGCGCGCTCCGCGTCGGGAAGCATCCCGGACCCGAGATCGTGAACGACCGGCACGTCTTGGCGGCGGGCCACAGCGGCCAACTCCGCGATGGAGACCTCGCTGACGAAGCCCGCCTGCTGGAAGTTGGCCCGATGCACCTTGAGCAGCGCACCGGTCTTCGGGCCGATGGCTTTCTCGTAATCGCGTGCGTGCGTCCGGTTCGTTGCACCGACCTCGACGACGCGCGCCCCGCTCTTCGCCACGATCTCCGCCACACGGAACGTCTCGCCGATCTCCACCAGCTCTCCGCGCGAAACGATGACTTCGCGACCTTCGGCCAGCTCGTTGAGAGCGAGCACGACCGCGGCGGCGTTGTTGTTCACGACGAGCGCCGCATCGGCGCCCGTAAGCTCGATGAGGGTCGCCGCACAGTGAGCGTGTCGCGAGCCGCGCGCTCCGGCCTCGAGATCGTACTCCAGGTTGCTGTAGCCGCGGGAGACGGAATCTAGCGCGGCCCGGGCGGCGGCCGGGAGTGGCGCGCGGCCCAGGTTCGTGTGCAAAGGCACGCCGGTAGCATTGATCAGGTGGCGAAGCGAGGACGCCTGCCCGGCCAGTAGCTCACTGCGCGTCGCATCCACGATCTCGCGCGCGTCCGGCGCGACTGCGCGATCGCCCGCGGCAAGCTCATCGCGAAACCCGTCGAGCGTACGTCGCAGCGCCGTGACGACAAGGCAGCGGGGCCACGCGTCGAGCAACTCGGCCAGCTCGTTCGTGCCGAGCAGCGAGTCGACGCCCGGCAACCCACGTCGCGCGTCGTTCACCGTCCCCCCGTCTCCGCGCCCGCTGTGTCGGGCGGAGTCTCGGGCGGCGCTTCCGCCTCCGGTGGCTCCGGCGGCGGCTCGGGCTGCTCGAACGTTACCTCGCTGTCGGCCTCCAGGCCGCTCAGGTTGAGCAGGCGGTACACGCGCACCAGATACGAGCCCGGCGGGATGGGCACGGCTGCTATCACATAGAGCCGCTGGTCCGGCAGGGCGGCCGGCTCCTGCCCTTCCTCCGCCGGCCCCTCTTCTTCCTCGGCGGCGGGCGGCGTCACCTCGGCGGCCGGCGCCTCCTCTTCGACCGCTTCTTCCTCAGCCGCCTGTGCCGCTGCCGCGGAATCCCGAGCGGCGGCTTCGGCCTCGCGCCGCGCCTGCTCGACCGAGTCGCTCCAGGCGGTGTACCGCCAGGCATGGTAGACCGTGTCGAGAGCGACCGTTGAGCTATCGGGGAGTGCGAGGATCTCGATGGCCTCGCTGCTCGTGGGCACCTCGGGATCGAGGTAGCCGTCGAAGCCCAGTTGGAGCACCAACGAATCGATGGGCGTGACTTCAACGAGCGCCGGACCGAGCGTATCGTGTTGAAAAACGTGGAACTCCAGCGCGAGTGTGTCGGCCTGCCCCAGGCTCACGATAAGTGTGTCGGACCGATCGAAGTTGTCGGCCCGCATGTTGTTGTTGAGGTCCTCGTAACCGATGGCGTAGTATTCGCCGACCGGCAGCGCGGCGATGGCGAACTCGCCGGCGCTATCGGCGATTCCACCATAACGGAGTGTGTCGGGCAGCAGGACCATGTCGACACGGCCGTTCGGCAGCCGCTCACCTCGTATCCGATCGAAGACCGAACCGCGAGCGCCGTTTTCCGGGATGGACACGCCGGTAGAGATGATGTGGTAGATCGGTTCATCGATCCGGTTGCGGAACAGGTCCTGCACGACCGGCTCGATGCGCACGTGGTAGAGCCGGTCCTCGACCCAGCCGGCCCGCGGGCGGACGCGCAGCTCGCTCTTCCCCTTGTCGACGTTAGGGCGTGGCTCGAACGGGTAGAGAATCGCAGCGACCTGCAGGTTCTGCTCCGAGATCGGCTCGTCGAACTCGAAGCGGACTCTTTCCCGGTTCCCGGTCCAGGAGACGACGGCGTAGCTGTCGGGGTAGACGGCGATCAGCAACGGAGGGATCGAGTCCTGTGGGCCGCCCGGTGGCGCCTGGACGTTGGCGCAGCTCTCCAGGTTGGCCAGGGCCAGCGCCAGTAGGATGAGCCCTCCCGCGAGCAGGCTGGCGTGAGCCGCGCCGGTCCGCGGGAACCTAGTCACGGTCTACGCACCCTCCAGGATCCTGCGCTTCTCGTTGACCTTCGCGAGTTGCTCTTCGAGGCCCTGCAGCTTCTGGCGCGCCTGTTCGACTACGTGGTCGGGCGCCTTCTTGACGAAGTCCTCGCTGGCGAGGCGCTTCCGCGAGCGTTCGACCAGCGCTTCCAGCTCTCCGCCCTGCTTGTCGAGTCGAGCGCGCTCGCGAGCGAGATCGATGAGACCTTCCAGCGGCACGTGGACCTCGGCTCCCGTCGAGAGGACGGCCATCGCTTCGGCGCCGCCCGCCTCGCCGTCGAACGAGATGTCGCTAATGCCAGCCAGCTTGACGGTCGCCTCGCCTTCGGCATCGATCGCACGACGCAGCGCTTCATCCGCGGCGAGCACCCGCACCTCGACCTGGCGGCCGTGGGCGACGTTGTACTCGCTGCGGATGTTGCGGACGGCGCCGAGCATCTCGCGGAGCACGTCGACCTGGGCCTCGGCCTCTGGATCGTCCCAGTCGGGCCGGGGCTCGGGCCAGGCGGAGACCATGATGCTCGCGCCGGCGCGGCTCGGCAGCCGCAGCCAGAGCTCCTCCGTGATGAACGGCATGAACGGATGCAGGAGCCTGAGGCTCGTATCGAGCACGTCGCGTAGCACCGAGCGCGCCACGGCGCGCGCCACCGGGTTCGATTCGTTGTAGAGCCGCGGCTTCACCAGCTCGAGGTACCAATCACACAGCTCGCTCCAGAAGAACCGGTAAAGCTCGGCCGCCGCCTCGTGAAGACGGAAACGCTCGAGGTCGTGGGTCACCTCGCGGATCGCGCTGCTCAGCCGCGAGAGGATCCAGCGATCGGAGAGCTCCAGCCGCCCGCGCTCGGGGGTCGGGTCGACATCTCCCTCCAGATGCGGCATGGCCAGCCGGGCCGCGTTCCAGATCTTGTTGCCGAAGTTGCGGCCGACGTGGAAAGACTCCTCCAGGTCCTCGTTGTTGAGCTGCAGGTCGGCGCCGATGCCGAGTCCGTTCATCAAGGTAAAGCGGAGCGCGTCGGCACCGAATATGCGGACGACCTCCAGCGGGTCGATCCCATTGCCCAGTGACTTGGACATGCGGCGGCCGACGTGGTCACGGACCGTGCCGTGCAGGTAGACATCGTTGAACGGCACCGTACTCATGAACTCGAGGCCGGCCATGATCATGCGGGCGACCCAAAAGAAAATGATCTCGGGCGCGGTGACCAGTGTGTGTCCGGGATAGAAGGCGGCGAGATCTTCCGTCTCGTCGGGCCAGCCCAGCGTACTAAAGGGCCAGAGCCAAGACGAGAACCAGGTGTCGAGGACATCGGGGTCCTGCTCGATATCGTTGCTGCCGCACTCGCTACATGCCGTGGGATCGTCGCGCAGGACGAGCATCGCGTCACAGGAGCGGCAGTACCAGACGGGAATGCGGTGCCCCCACCAGAGCTGGCGCGAGATACACCAGTCGCGGACGTTCTCGAGCCAACCCTCGTAGACACCGCCCCAGTGCTCCGGCGTGAAGCGGACCTCACCCTTCCGGTACGCTTCCAGCGCTGGCTCGGCCAACGGACCCATCTTGACGAACCACTGCTCTGAAACCCGGGGCTCGACCATCGTGTGGCAGCGGTAGCAATGGCCCACAGAGTGCATGTGCTTCTCGGTCTTTTCGAGCAGCCCGGCCTGCTCCAACTCCTTGACCACGGCCTCTCGCGCGGCGAAGCGGTCCATGCCACGGAAGCGCTCGGGGGCAGCGTCGCTAAGCGTGGAGTCGGGGTTGAAGATGTCGACCTGATCGAGGTCGTGGCGCAGTCCGATCTCGAAGTCGTTGGGATCGTGCGCTGGCGTCACCTTGACGATCCCGGTACCGAACTCGGGGTCGACGAAGTCGTCACCGATGACCGGGATCTCCCGTTCGGCCAACGGCAGCAGGGCAGTCTTGCCGAGCAGGCCATGGTGACGATGGTCCTCGGGGTGGATGGCCACGGCGGTATCGCCCAGCATAGTCTCGGGACGCGTCGTCGCCACGACCAGGTACACCCCTTCCTCACCGACGATCGGGTAACGCTGGTAGTAGAGCGCGCCCTCGACCTCCTCGTGCTCCACCTCCTCGTTGGCCAATGCGGTGGCGCAACGCGGGCACCAGTTGACGATGTACTTGCCGCGATAGACCAGACCCTTCTCGTACAGGCGGACGAACACCTCGCGGACCGCCTTGCTGAGGCCGGGATCGAGCGTGAAGGCAGTGCGATCCCAATCGGCCGAGCTGCCGATCGCCTTCAGCTGCTCGAGGATCGTGCCGCCGGTCTCGCGCACCCAGCCCCAGACGCGCTCGACGAACGCCGCGCGGCCCAGGTCCCACCGCGTCTGACCGTCGGCGGCGAGCTGGCGCTCGACGACATTCTGTGTGGCGATGCCGGCGTGGTCCGTACCAGGCACCCAGAGCGCCTCGCGACCTTGCATACGGCGCCAGCGGATCAGCACGTCCTGGATCGTGTTGTTGAGGCCGTGCCCCATGTGGAGCTCGGCAGTCACATTGGGCGGCGGCATAACGATGACATACGTCTCCCGCGCGCTGTTCGGGTCGGCGCCGAAGTGGCCGCCGTCCGACCAGCGTCGATACATCGGTTCCTCGAAGGACCGTGGATCGAATCGCGGAGGTAGCTCCGTGCTCTGCTTCTTGCCCTTTGCCATCGCCAGTCGAACCGTGCCGTGCCCGCAAATGCACCGCTACAGGGGACCGCACCGGGCCCCACGGCGCGTGCCCCGAGGGCGCTCATCGAAGATGCGTGTAACTTATCTTGAAAGGGCGGTGTGGCAATCGTCTTAGGGGCCTGGGGAGCCCCTCAGTTCCCGCCTGTGGTATCCTTTTTGGCTGCCCGCGCCGCTTCCTCGCGGGCTATCCGCTCGCGGATCGCCCGGATACGCTCATCGAACGCTTCATCGATCGCGCCCTGGCCCGCCTGGCGCTGGATAGCGTTCCACTCGTCGATGCTTCCCTGGCGCCGGCGCGCCTCGGCAGGGTCGAGGCCGAAGTAGAGTGGGAGCGGCAACGTGATACCGCCCAGGTGGATCTTGCCCGGCGAGATCCCCCACTCTTCGCCCTCCTCGCCGATCGTCCAGTCGAGGCGCTCCATCTCACGTGCCAGCTCGGCGGCCATGCTGTCGTCGTAGGCCTCCAGAATGGCGTAGAGGCGGGCGCGGACCTCCGCCACACGCTCTGCCTGAGTCAGATCGGTGCGCCGCAAGATTCGCGGCACGAGCCACAACCTCCAGTCGCCGACGCGCGGGCGCAGTCGTTCGGCGGCGCTCACGAACGGCGTAGGTTCGACCTCCGCCTCCGTCGGCAGCTCCTCGGGCTCGGGCTGCAGCACCGGCTCGACCACCGGCCCTTCGACCACGACCACGTCGACGACGCGCATCCCCTGCTCGGGCATGACGACCTGGGTCGGCACGTAGTAAACGATATCGGGCTCGAGATATCTGATGATGAGCGGCGACAGCCGGACGAAGAGGATGTGGATCAGCACCGAGGCGATCAGGCCGACGGCGACCGCGCGCTCGTGACGCCGCACCCGCTCGCGCATCTCCGGCATCACCCGGCGATCGGGTTGGACGGCGCGCTTGGCCTCTTCCTCGGGTGGCGCGCCCGGCGGTCGCATTAAAGTCGTGAGGATCACTGTGGTAGATACTCCAGACGCGCCACCCTGTTCCGGTTACAGCACTTTCGCGACGCGCTGCGCCGCCTCCCTGAGCCGCTCCGCCGGCACCGTGAGGGCGACGCGGAAGAACCCTTCACCACCACCACCCATCCCGGTGCCGGGAAAGAGAACAACCCCGGACTCTAGAAGGATCCGGCGCGCGAACTCGACGGCCGGCTCGCCGCCGGGGATGGGAATCCAGAGGTACAGGGTCGCCTTCGGCGAATCGACCTCGAACCCAGCTTCGCGGAATGCCTCGACCGCGGCGTCGCGGCGCTCCTGGAAGACGGCCGTCTGCTTCGGCACGAACTCCTCCCAAGCATCCAGGCTGGCGACCCCTGCGGCCTGGCAGGCGAGGAATACGCCCGTGTCGTAGTACACCTTCACCTTCGTCAGCGCCTGCACCGTCTCCTTGTGCCCGGCTACCCAGCCGATCCGCCAGCCGGTCATGTTGAAGGTCTTCGACAGCGAGTGGAATTCCACCGCTACCTCGCGCGCTCCCTCATATTCTAAGACACTTGGCGGCTTATAACCGTCAAAGGCGATTTCCGAATAGGCGTTGTCGTTGATCAGCAGCAAGCCGTGTCGGTGGCAGAATTCTATCGCCTGCTTGAAGTAGTCGTCGGACGCGACACCGCCGGTCGGGTTGTTCGGGTAGTTCAGGTAAAGCAGCTTGGCCTTCTTCAGCACCTCCGCCGGCACTGCGTTCCAGTCGAGCAGGTAT
>JBDHKT010000100.1:0-6609 GCA_039586255.1 Gemmatimonadota bacterium
AACGGGGAGACCCGCTCCGGCCCCTTGGTCAGGTACACCTGATGCTGGTTCTCGAGAGTCGTGATGCCTCCGATCCCGCTGCCGGTTATGACGCCGAACCTCTCGGACGGGACATCCGGCCCCGACGCGCCGAACCCGGCGTTCTCCATGGCTTCAGCGGCACCGACCAGGGCGAAGTGGGTGAAGCGGTCCGCCCGCTTCACTTCCTTTCGATCCAGGTAGTCCGTTGGATCGAAGTTCTTCACCTCGGCGGCGAATTTCACCGGCTGATCGGAGGGGTCGAACCTGGTGATCGTGGCACACCCGCTCACCCCCGACAGCAACGCATCCCAGTTACTGGGGACGTCGTTGCCGAGCGCCGTGATCAGGCCGACGCCCGTGATGACTACCCTGCGATTCCCGGACGGCATGGGGACAGCTAGGCCCCTTCCTTCTCCTCTAGGTACTTCATGGCGTCGCCGACGGTCTCCATCTTCTCGGCGTCCTCATCGGGGATCTCGATCCCGAACTCCTCCTCGAACGCCATGACAAGCTCCACGGTGTCGAGGGAATCGGCACCCAAGTCCTCCACAAAAGAGGCCTCGGTCGTGACCTTGGACGGCTCTACCCCCAGCTCGTTAACGATGATATCCCGAACGCGGGATTCGATGTCTGCCATGGGTGTTCTCCTTTGCCTTTTCTCCCTGTGACGAACTGCGCTATGGGTGTTGGACACCCCGAAACTACATGACCATGCCCCCGTCCACAACGATCACCTGGCCCGTGACATAGCCCGATTCGGGGCCCGCCAGGAAGCGGATAACCGTTGCCACATCCTCCGGCTGGCCCAGCTTGCCCATAGGGATCTGGGCCATCAGCGTGTCCCGTGCCTTCTCCGGCAGATTGGCGGTCATCTGTGTGTCGATGAAGCCCGGCGCCACGGCGTTGACCCTAATACCCCGCGGGGCCAGCTCCTTGGCCACCGCCTTGGTGAAGCCGATGACGCCTGCCTTGGCCGAAGCGTAGTTGGCCTGACCTGCGTTGCCCATGATACCGACGACGCTGGCCAGGTTGACGATCGAGCCCGAGCGGCGCTTGATCATCCCTTTGCCCACCGTCCGCGTCATGTTGAACGTGCCCCGCAGATTCACGTTCAATACCAGGTCCCACTCCTCATCCTTCATCCTCACCAGGAGGTTGTCGCGCGTCACGCCGGCGTTGTTAACCAGTACATCGATACCGCCCATCTCGGACTCGACGGTCTCGACCGTCGCACGTACCTGCTCCAGGTCGCAGACGTCGCAGATGAAGCCACGCCCGTCCGCCAGTTCCTTCTCGGCAGCCGACTTTCCGGGCTCGTCCAGATCCAGAACGGCGACCCTGGCGCCGGCGCCGGCCAGCTGCTTGGCCGTCGCCAATCCGATTCCCCGGAAACCGCCGGTGACAACCGCTATCTTGCCGTCAAGCTCCGCCATCAACTCCTACCCTCGCTGAACCGTTCAACGTCTTCCGGCTTTCCGATCTCAGCTCCGGCGAGTGACCGATCGATTCGCCGCAGCAGGCCAGTCAGCACCTTGCCCGGCCCCAGCTCCACGAAATCGCCAACCCCTTCCCGCGCGATCCTCTGAACACCTTCGGTCCACCGGACCGGAGCCGTCAGCTGCCGCACGAGGGTGCTCCGGGCTGTATCCGCATCCGACACCGGTTCGGCCGTCACGTTTGAGATGACGGGAAACGCGGGGTCCCGAAACTCCACCACCTCCAACGCCTCGCGGAGCCCCGCCTCGGCATCGCTCATCAGCGGCGAGTGGAATGCACCGCTTACGGGAAGCGGCTGAACGAGCTTCGCACCTGCTTCTTTGGCAAGTTGCCCCACACGCTCGACCGCCGGGACCTCGCCCGAGATCACCGTCTGCTGCGGCGAGTTGTAGTTCGCGGCAATGACCACCGCGCCTTCCTCGCTGACTCGCGCGCAGATACCCTCGACATCCCCAGGCTCCAGCCCGACGACGGCCGACATGGTCCCTGCCCGCGAGGCCGCCATCAGCTCGCCCCTGCGGCGCACTAGCCGCACCGCATCCTCGAAGCGGAGCGATCCGGCGGCGGTGTAGGCGGTGAACTCGCCTAGCGAGTGGCCTGCGCCGAAGCGAACGCGTCCCGCCAGATCGTCTTTGACGACGGTCCAGGCGGCGTAGCCGTGTACGAGGATCGCCGGCTGCGCGTTCTCCGTCTGCCTCAACTCTTCCTCCGGGCCCTCCCAGCACATCTTGGAGAGCGCGAATCCGAGGGCGTCGTCCGCCTGCTGGAAGACCTCGCGCGCGGCAGGATACACCTCGGCGAGCTCGAGGCCCATTCCGACCTGCTGGCTGCCCTGCCCCGGAAACAACACGGCGAAGCCACTCACCCCGGGCTCACTCCTCACCAGCGCAGCAGCGTGCCGGCCCAGGTGAGACCGGCCCCGAAGGTGACCATGAGCACGAGCGAGCCGTCCCGAACTCGACCTTCCTGCTGAGCCTCGTGCAGCGATACGGGAATAGTCGCCGATGACGTGTTGCCGTAGCGGTCCACATTCACCCAGACCCGGTCCATCGGGACGCCGGCGTACTTGGCGGTAGCCTCGATAATCCGAATGTTCGCTTGATGGGGAATCAGTATGTCGATCTCGTCTTTTCTGATGCCCGCCTGCTCGAGAACCGCGTCCACCGCCTCGCACATCGAGCGCACGGCGTTCTTGAATACCTCGCGCCCCGCCATCCTTAGGTGCCCGTCCCGCGCGGTGAGCTCGGCAACATCGATTGGGACACTCGACGGGCCGATCGGCCGCCTGTGCAACAACTCGGCCAGAGTGCCGTCCGATCGCATGTAGCTGGCGAGGATGCCGCGACCTTCTTCCTCCGAACGCTGGACGACCGCGGCGGCGGCGGCGTCGCCGAAGAGCACGCAGGTTGCCCTGTCCGTCCAATCGGTAATGGCGCTCATCTTCTCGGTCGCGATGCAAAGCGCCGTCTCGATCTGGCCGGAATTGATCAAGCCGCGGGTGACGTTCAGGGCGTACAGCCAGCCGCTGCAGGCGCCCCAGATGTCGAATGCGACGGCGCCGCTCGTGCCCAGTCTCGCCTCGATGTCGCAAGCGGTGGCCGGGAGCAGCCGATCCGGTGTGGCCGTGGATACGATTATGGCGTCGACATCGGACGGCTTCAGGTCCGCCCGCTCGAGTGCGTCCTGAGCCGCCCTGTACCCCATCTCGACCACGCCGACGTCGTCGTCGGCGATCCGCCGTTCCCGAATGCCCGTGCGCTCAATGATCCACTCATCGGTGGTATCGACCATGTTCTCGAGCTCGGCATTGGTGAGGACCCTAGACGGGACCCACATCCCCATCGACACCAGTCGGACTGTCGCCGCCGACACGCCTACGCCCCCGCGCTCGCGAGTCCGGACAGCTCGCGCCTGAGATGTTCGACCATGTCACATTCCACCGATCTGGCCGCGACGCGCACAGCGTTGCGGATCGCTCGGGCGGGCGAGTCACCGTGGCAGATGATCGTCACCCCGTTGGCACCGAGTAGCGGCGCACCGCCATGCTCCGCGTAATCGAGCACGCGACAGATGGCCTGTAGATCAACGTACAGCTCAGAGCCGGCCGCCGTCCGGCTCACAAGATGAGCCACGTGTTCGGCCACAGACTCGTAGGACTTCAGGACCACATTCCCCACAAAGCCATCGCACACGAGAAGATCACACGCACCCGTAACGAGGTCACGGCCTTCGACATTGCCGACGAAGTTCAAGCCGCTCTGCTCCAGCAGGCGATAGGCCTCCTGGGTCAACTCGTTACCTTTCTCGGGTTCCGCACCGATGTTCAACAGCCCTACTTTCGGGCTCTCTCGACCCTCCACATCCTGCATGTAGATGTGGCCGAGGTGCGCAAACTGTTCCAGTTGCTGCGGCCTGCAGTCGACGTTCGCCCCGGCATCCACCATGAGCGTCGGGCCGGCCGACGTAGTCGGCAGCAGCGCCCCGATAGCAGGTCGATCCGTACCCGGCATCGCGCCGAGGATCAGAGTCGAAGCGGCCAGAATCGCACCTGTGGACCCCGCCGAGATGAACGCATCTGCTTCCCCAGCCTCCTGTAACTTCACGGCGCGAACGATGGAGCTGTCCGGCTTTCGCCGCACCGACTCGACCGGCGCATCGGCCATCCCGATAACCTCGCTCGCCGGGATGATACGCAGGCGATCGCCGGGGATGTCCTGGCCGTCCAATTCCTCTTCGATAGCCGCCGGATTGCCTACAAGCAGCAGCTCGAAATCATCATCCAGGTGCTGTAGCGCCTCCACGCCGCCACGAACCGGTATGGCCGGCGCGTTGTCGCCTCCCATCGCATCGAGGGCAATCCGCATGCTTCGCTGACGATTTTGCTGGTAGTCGATACACTACGAGCACGCCACCCGCTCACCCGGGCGACGCACCCCAAGCTCGAATTCCCGGGCCCGCCTCGAAAC
The DNA here is from genome assembly GCA_039586255.1 of Gemmatimonadota bacterium. Classification (GTDB taxonomy): domain Bacteria; phylum Gemmatimonadota; class Gemmatimonadetes; order Palauibacterales; family KS3-K002. The sequence goes on from JBDHKT010000100.1 coordinate 4,485, forward strand.
GCGCGCAGGATGTCGCCTCGCTCGCGGGTGCTAGAACTCCGTCTCTACCTGAATGACTTCAGTGTCTTTGTAGTAGCCGCACGTCGGGCAGACCCGGTGGGGCAGCTTGGGGTCCCCGCACCGAGGACACGCCTGCGTGGCGGTTGCCTTCGCCTTGAAGTGCGTGCGGCGCTTCCTCTTCCGCGCCTTGGAGGTCCGTCTCTTCGGTACTGCCATTGTCTTCCTCTAGCCTTCTATTCTCGAGTCTTGCTCCGCAGTTCCTGCAGCGGCCCCCAACGCGGATCGGCGTCCGCAGGCGCACAGCCGCAGTCTCCTTCGTTCAGATTCGCCCCGCAGCAATCGCAGAGGCCGACACAACCTTCCCGACACAATGCGTACGACGGGACGACCAGCATCATCCGCTCCGCCAACGGGATCCGGAGATCCAACTCCTCGGCTCGCGAGTCGTAACCGTAGAGCTCGAGGTCTCCGTCCTGGTTGGAGGTCTTGGCGTCAAAGAGAACGGCGAAGTCCTCGCTGACGTCCAACTCCAGTCGCTCGAGGCACCTGCGGCACGCCGTCCGAACACGAACACTCATTCGCCCGCGCACCCAAACGCCCATAGTGGCTGACCCGTCGGCCCTCGCGCTCACGATCAGCGGCGACGCCAGCTCGAGGCCGCTATCGGCCCACAACGGATCGTCGGTGGCGATCTCGCCGTCGACCTCCACCGGCGCCTCCTTCAAGCGCCGTAAGTCTATGATCAGCACAGCCCAGTAGTTTATCGGCGGGCCCCAATCCTGTCAACGCGACAGGTCAGGGTTGGGGCGTCCGGCCTACCCGGCCCCCATCAACCCCCTCTTCGAGAAGAAGAAAGCCAGCTCCTGGTGGGCCGTCTCGTCCGAGTCGGACGCGTGGATGGCGTTGCGTTCCTTGTCTTCCGCGTACAGCGCCCGGACCGTGCCGGCCTCGGCCTCGGCGGGATCCGTAGCCCCGATCACCTTTCTCAGGTGCGCGACCGCGTCCTCCCGCTCCAGAGCCAGCGCCAGGACGGGCCCGGACGTCATGAATCGCTTCAACGCCTCGTAAAAGGGGCGCTCCCGGTGCACCGCATAGAACTCGGCGGCCCCGGCATCATCCAGCTGCACGAACTTGGCGGCGCGAACCACGAACCCCTCATCCTCCAGGTGCGCCAGGATCCGGCCGATCTTACGTCCCTCTACGGCGTCTGGTTTGATTATCGTAAGTGTAAGACTCATAAGACATTCACACAGAGTGTTCAAGTAACTTCACGATGATGTCGGTGCGCGAGAGGAAGCCCACCAGCTTGCCTCCGCTCACCACCGGAAACTGTGCTACCGTCTCGCTGAGCATGGTTCCCAGCACATCGGAGATCAACTGGTCCTCCGAGAGACACATCACGGTCCGCTGCATCACGTCCCGCACGTCGACATCCTCGACCGGCGGCTGCCCACCATCGGCTAGCGGTGCGGCGCCCAGCACCTGTGGCAGAAAGTATTGGAGAACCTCCTGCTGCGTCACGATACCGAGCACTTCGCCGTTATCGCTGACGACGGGCACGCCGCGTCGTCCGTGGCGGGCCATGACGTGGAGCGCCTCGGAAAGTGGCGTGTTCGGTGAGACCGTCTGGAAGTCACGGCTCATGAGATCGCGAACCATGAGCTCCGGCTGCACGACGACGTCGGCGCCTGCTATCACCTTCAAGAACTCTTCGACCGACTCCGCCTCGGCGAGTGCGTCGGCGACAGTGGAATTAGCGAGCGTGACGCTCAGCGCGGCGAGCGTCTTCAGGTAAGCCTTCGCCGCCGAACCAGGGCCGATGATCACAACGAGCAACACGGCCTCCGATGCCTCCGGCGGCGCGAACCCGAACGGCTTCTTACTTGTGCCTACCGCTACCGCCAGCTCCTTGGCGGCGTCGCTTCGATAGTGAGCGAGGAGCGCTCGGGCACCGATGGTCGGCTGTGTCCCGCGAACGACTTCAGCTTCCACCAGCTCATCGAGCACGCCCCGTTCACTGATCAGGCCCGCCGCGTCCAGGCGGTCGAGCAGCTGCGCTACGGCACCAGAATACGTAGGCGCCTTCAGCCCGACGATGACCCGGTCGGGAAGCAGTAAGCGTGAC
>JBDHKT010000101.1:0-6973 GCA_039586255.1 Gemmatimonadota bacterium
TCGTCGACCGGACCGGCCAGTTGGTGACCACGGTAGGTGAGCAGCCGAATTTCGATTCCGCGGCGTTCGCCAGCCTGACGGCAGCGGATTTCTCCGCCAACGATCAATTGGCCTCGCTGATAGGCGAGGAGGAGTTCAGCTCGCTCTTCCACCAGGGGCGAACCGAGTCGATGTACCTCGCCGACGTCGGCAAGCGGCTGATCCTGGTGGTGCTGTTTAATCAGCAGACGACGTTGGGCCTCGTGCGGATCAAAATAAAGGACGCGGTCTTAGGCTTGAACAAGGCGTTCGAGGAGGTGTTCGGGCGGGCAGAAGATGAAGAGAGCCCGGCCCTCGAGCGCGGTTTCGTCGACGAAGCTGAGGATGAAATTGACCGACTGTTCCGGGAATAGGGGATCTCGACCATGTCGATGATCAACTATGCGTCCCGTGAAATAAACTGCAAGATCGTATATTACGGACCCGGGCTCGGCGGCAAGACGACGAACCTGGAGTACATATACAACAAGGTCGCTCCGACGACCCGTGGTAAGCTCATCAGCTTGGCCACCGAGACGGAGCGCACCCTGTTCTTCGACTTCTTGCCGGTCGACCTGGGTACGATTCGGGGATTCAAGACCCGCTTCCACCTGTACACGGTTCCGGGGCAGGTCTACTACAACGCTAGCCGCAAACTGATCCTGAAGGGTGTCGACGGTGTTGTGTTCGTCGCCGACAGCCAGGTAGAGCGTCTCGACGCGAACATCGAGTCGATGCACAATCTGTACGAGAACCTGGCGGAGTATGGATACGACCTGCGGCAGATACCCTTCGTGATCCAGTACAACAAGCGGGACTTGCCGAACGTTTCGCCGGCGGAGGAACTGGAGCGACACCTCAACCCCGACCGCGTGCCTTCCTACGAAGGGGTGGCAACGAAGGGCATTGGCGTATTCGACACGCTGAAAGCCGTTGCGAAACTCGTAATCAAGTCGCTGGGCTGAGCGGGGAAACCTTCCCGTGAATCTACCGAACGGCATTACGGTCGCGCGTACCCTGGCGGCGCCCGTAATCTTCGCGCTCATCCTGAGCGGGGGATTCGGCCGACTGCTACTGGCGTTCATCCTCTTCCTGGCCGCCGCGATCTCCGACATTTGGGACGGCTACCTGGCGCGCCGGCGCGGCCAAATCACCGACTTCGGCAAGCTGGCCGATCCGATCGCCGACAAGCTTCTCGTCGTCAGCACCTTCGTCCCCTTTTGCATCGTGTCGCTTCGCGCTCCGGCGTCGGATGTTCCCGTCGTCTTCGGCTGGGGTGTCCTACCGCTCTGGGTTCTGATCGTGGTCCTCGGCCGCGAGCTGCTGATCACCGTCTTCCGCGGCTTGGCGAAACGGAAGGGCGTGGTCATCGCTGCGGGTAAAGAGGGCAAGTTCAAGGCAGTGTTCCAGAACATGTTTATGGGCGGCGAGATACTCTGGCTGGCGTTGCGTTCCCGTGCCCTGGAACGTGCCTGGGACACCCCGTTCTGGTCGTTCTGGAAGGTCTTCCACGGCTCCTACGTGGCCGTCACGCTTACGATCGCGGTCCTGTTGACCGCTTACTCGCTTGTGGTCTACCTCTGGCGCTACCGGGCGTTGGTCGCGCGCCTGACAAAGTGATGGGGCGCGAGCTCACGGGTGTCGAGATCGTCGCTGTCGGCGACGAGCTGCTCAGCGGTGCCACCCTCGACTCGAACGCTGCAACAATCGCCCGGCGATTCGAGGCGCTCGGCCTGCGTGTCATGCGAAAGACGACGGTCCCCGACGTCTCAGCCCAGATCGCGGAGGCCGTACGATCGGCACTGGCGCGCAGCGGAGCGGTCATCACGACCGGAGGGTTGGGGCCTACGAGTGATGATGTCACCCGGAACGCGGTGGCCGGCGTGTTCGGCCGCCGGTTGGAGTTCCGTGAGGATCTATGGCGCGCTATGGAGATGCGCTGGGCGCGCCGGGGAAGAATACCGGAAACGAATCGGGTCCAGGCCGAGGTGCCGGTGGGTGCCGAGGTCTTCCCGAACCGGCGAGGTACGGCGCCCGGCATAGTGATCGAGGATGACTCGCTGGGCCTCTGCATCATGCTACCGGGGCCGCCACACGAGATGGAGACGATCCTCATCGAGCAGGTTGTCCCCTACCTCGAGGGGCTTGCCGGGGCGGCGGCTCGCCGGCCGTATCGACGCACTCTGCGCACGGCGGGAATAGCCGAATCGGCGATAGCCGAGCAACTGGGGAATCGGCTAGACGATCTGCCGCTCGATGTCGCCCATCTCCCGGAGGTCGACGGCAACGACATCCGCCTGACCGCGTGGGCGAAGGACGAGTCGGATGTGGCCGGTGTGCTCGATGAGGCCGTGGGGCGTCTGCGAGAGCTTCTGGGCGCGCATATCTACGGGGAGGGGGAGGTGGACCTGGCGCAGGTCGTGGGCGACCTGGTCCGCCGGCGGGGGCTGAAAGTTGCCGTGGCCGAGAGCTGTACGGCCGGCCTGATCGGCAAACGGCTGACAGAGTCCTCGGGCTCCTCAGATTACTTCTGGGGTGGTATGATCGTGTATAGCGACCGGGCCAAGGTGGAGCTGCTGGGTGTCTCGGAGGAGAATCTGAAGCGGCATGGCGCGGTCTCGGAGGAGGTGGCCCGCGAGATGGCCGAAGGCGTCTGTCTCCGGTCGGGTGCCGAAACGGCCATCGCCGTGACCGGGATCGCAGGCCCGGATGGTGGAACAGAGGAGAAGCCCGTGGGCACGGTCTGGCTGACGGTTAAGGTCAGAGACCTGACGGTGGCCGGGCGGCGATTCTACCCGGGTACGCGAGACATGGTCCGGGCGCGGGCGGCACAGGGTGGGCTCGACCTGCTTCGCCGCACATTGCTGGAGGAGCTGCCGTGAGAGGAGCACACGCCTATTTCTCGGGTTCCGGCAACATCCGGCTTCACTACCGATGCTGGGATGTGCCGACGCCCAGGGCGGTTGTCATTATCTGCCACGGGCTGGGAGAACATGCGGGGCGCTACGAGGAATTGGCGCAGGACTTCGCCCGCGCCGGTCTGAGCTCTTACGCGGTCGATCACAGGGGCCACGGTCGCTCGGACGGGCGAAAGGGGCACGTACGACGGTTCATCCGCTACGTGCACGATCTGGAGAAGTTCCGGCGGCGCGTGTTCGGGGCCGTGGGACCCGACGTGCCACTCATCTTGCTCGGCCACTCGCTCGGTGGTCTGATCATGATCCGCTACCTCCAGGAATACCCGGCGGTGCCGGCGCGCGGGGCGGTGCTCTCAGCGCCGCTCCTCGGCATGGCGATGGAGGTTCCGCAGTGGAAGGAGCGGTTGTCGCGCCTCTTCTACTACACAATTCCGGCGCTGCCCATGAATACGGGCCTGGATCCGGAGTGGCTAAGCCACGACCCTCAGGTGGTCGAGGCATACAGGCGGGACGGCCTCGTCCACGACCGGATCACCCCGCGGCTCTACGGAGAGATCCTCAGCGAAATCGATCAGGCGTTCCGCAAGGTCTCGCAGCTCCGGCTTCCGATCTTGATGCTGATACCGAGCGCCGACAAGATTGTGCGCCCGGATCTGATGCAGCAGTTCGCGGCGGATCTCAGGAAGAAGAGTCCGGTACAGGTCAGGACCTTCGCCGGCCTCTACCACGAGGTGTTGAACGAGACGACCCGCTCGAGTGTGGTAGCCGATGTCCTGGGCTGGATCGAGCGACGCATCCCGCAATACTCCGGGTCGCCGCCGGCCGCCGAGTCGGCCAGGTAAGCCGGTAGCCGTGGCGGCCATCTCGAGCCGGCGGGACTTGACGGCCGAGGGTAAAGCGATGACTCTCAGAAGAAACCGTGTGACGCGCTAACGAGACTAGGATATGGGGCCACGAAAGAGAGCAAAGAAACCCGAGGACACCGCCGTCGATGATGCCCGCGAGGCGGCGGCTCCGGAGGCAGAGGCTGAGGTTCTCGCGGCGGGCGAGCTGGCAATGCTCGATGAGAGTGAAGAGACTGCAGCGCCAACACTCGAAGAGGTGATCGAAACGCTGAGCGCGGAGCTGGAGGCGCTGGAGGACCGGCACCTGAGGCTCGTTGCGGAGTTTGACAATTTCCGCAAACGGACCGTCAAGGAGCGGGCGGAACAGTCCCAGCGCGCGCAGGCTGATCTGGCGCGTCAGCTGCTCGAGTCACTCGATGACCTTGCTCGTGTCTCCGAACTCGGATCGTCCGATCACGATGCCGCGGCGATACTGGAGGGCGTTCAGCTTGTGGAGAGGAAGCTCCAGCGTTCGCTCGAGCAGCTGGGGCTCAAGCGTATCGAAGCTGTGGGTCAGCGGTTCAACCCAGAGCTACACGAGGCGATGGTGACCGTCAGCACGGAAAACCCGGAGGAGGACGAGACCGTCTCACAAGAGTTCGCCAAGGGGTACACGTTCGGGAACTCGCTGCTTAGGCCTTCGAGGGTCGAGGTGAAGATGTACCGGCCGGCGGAGGAGGGCGGTGGTGGAGAACCCGAAGAGAGCGAGGACGGGTCCTGAGGCATGCCGCGCGCGACGACAAAAGATTACTACCAGATACTCGGGGTTCCGGAAGACGCGGACGAGAAAGCGATAAAGAAGGCCTATCGCAAGTTGGCCAAGCAGTATCACCCCGACGCCAATCCGGACAATCCCAGTGCAGCGGACCGCTTCAAGGAGGTCTCCGAGGCGTATTCCGTGCTGTCCGACGCGGGGAAGCGGAAACAGTATGACCGCATGCGCCGGTTTACGCCCTTCGATGACCTCGCGCCAGCAGCGGGGGGCGATGATCGGCGCAGCTTCTCCTTCGACGACCTCGGCGGCATCGGCGATATCTTCAGCTCGATCTTCGACTTCGGCCGCGGCCGCAAGAAGCAGGCGGCTCAGCGCGGTCGTGACGTCGAGCACTCGGTTGAGGTCGACTTCGAGACCGCCGCCCGTGGCGGCCACATCACCATATACGTGCCGGTAACCGAGGAATGCGCAACCTGCGACGGTAGCGGTGCCAGGCTGGGGACGAGCACGACCCGCTGTCCGGAGTGCGGCGGCTCGGGGGCCAAGAGCTTCGGCCAGGGTGACTTCGCCATCAACCGGCCGTGCCCGGCGTGCTTCGGTCGCGGTGAAATCGCCACCGATCCCTGCCCGAGCTGCTACGGTACGGGCCAGGTCACGAGTCAGCGAAGCGTTAACCTGCGCGTACCTGCCGGAGTCGAGACGGGGTCTCGCGTCCGGATGTCGGGGATGGGTGAACGCGGCCCCGGAGGCGGCCCGCCGGGCGATCTGAACATCAAGTTCGAGGTTGAGAAGGACAGGTTCTTCCGCCGGCGCGGGCTCGACGTCTACTGCACGGTGCCCATCAACATCGCGCAGGCGACCCTCGGCTCGAAGCTGCGCGTGCGAACGGTGGACGGGAAGCGCGTCGTTCTTCGCATACCGCCCGGCACGAGCAGCGGCACAAAATTCCGCATCCCCAAGATGGGGGTCGAGAAGGATGGGCGGATTGGCGATCAGTACGTGGAGGTGAAGATCGTCGTGCCGGACAAGCTGGACGAGAAGTCGCAGGAGCTAATCAAGGAACTCGCGGAGAAGCAGGGGATCAAGTACTGATCCGCCCGCCCCCCAGCAACACATCCCCTTCGTATATCGCCGCGGACTGACCGGGCGTCACCGCCCTATGCGACTCATGGAGTCGGATCAGGGCGCGTTCGTCGTCCAACTCCTCGATCGTGCCAGGCACCTCGTGCCCGCGGTGGCGGATCTGGACGCCCACCGCGTCGCCGGCCGCCGGCGGATCGCCCAGCCAGTTGACTCCAACGACCGTGAGTTGCGTCGATTCCAGGGCGCTCGAAGGACCGATGATCACCGACTGGGTGTCCGGCTCGACCCGCACCACATACATCGGGGATGCAAAGCCGCCCGGCAAACCCTTGCGCTGGCCGATCGTGTAACGGCAATAGCCGTCGTGGCGACCTACCTCGTCCCCATCGACGGTGAGAATCGGTCCCGGCCGGAAGGCAGGGTGCTCACCGTCCAGGCGTGTGGCCAGGAAGCCGGCGTAGTCGCCGTCGGGGACGAAGCATATGTCGAAGCTCTCCGGCTTGTCCGCCGTCGCCAGCCCGAGTTCCCGGGCGCGTCCCCGGACCTCGGTCTTGCTCAGCTCACCCACCGGTAGCTCGAGCCTCTCCAGCACCTCCCGGTCGATTCCCCAAAGAAAGTACGTCTGGTCCTTCGCTCGGTCTGCGGCGCGCATCAGCTGCGTGCCGCGGCCCGAGCGGACGCAGCGGGCGTAGTGACCGGTGGCGATGCGCTCGCAGCCCAGCATGCGCGCTCGACGCAGCAGGTCGCGGAACTTGGTGTGCGAGTTGCACAGTACGCAGGGATTGGGCGTCCGACCGGCGGCGTATTCGGTGACGAAGTCGTCGATCACGTCGTGGGTGAACTCGTCCTCGAGATCGAAGACGTAGTGAGCGATGCCGAGCCTCTGGGCTACGGCGCGTGCGTCGGCGATTCCCTCTAGCCCGCAGCAGGCCTTCGACGATCCCGGGACCTCGGCATAGCCCACGACCTCGTAACCCTGCTCGACGAGGGTGGCAGCGGCCAGGGATGAGTCGACGCCGCCGCTCATCGCTACCAGAACCTTCTGACGATCCACGTTCGTCTTTGTCACGCTAGATGCCCATGGGTTGACGCGACCTTCGGCGTCAGTCGCCGGCGAACTCGCGAACGCGCTGCACGACCTTGGGGAATACATCCAGCACGTACTCTATCTCCTCCGCTCGAGTTCCCCAGCCGAGGCTCAAGCGGATCGCATTGCGCGCGAGTTCGCCCTCACGGCCCATCGCCTCGATGACGTGGGACGGTTCCACGCTGCCGGTAGTACACGCCGAACCCGAGGAAACGCAGATGCCCTCGAGGTCGAGGCCGGTGAGTACGCCCTCCAGGTCGATGCCCGG
>JBDHKT010000600.1:0-3876 GCA_039586255.1 Gemmatimonadota bacterium
TGCCACGGCCGCCGGGCTGGTGGTCTTGGACGAACGAAGGCTGTAGTATGGCTATGTACGCGCCATCGACCAGGAGGATTCAGCGATGACCGCAAGAAGTTCGCTGCCGGTGGTTGCCGCGCTGATGCTGGCATCCCAGCTCGGCGGCTGCGCCGGCCGGAAGGGGGCCGATAGCGAAGCCTGGCCGCAGTCGCAGGCCGAAGTCACCATCGAGGTGGAGAACCAGAACTTCTACGATGCCCGGGTTTACCTTCTGGTCTTAAGCAAACGAACGCGTCTGGGACTGGTCAGCGGTTACAGCACTCAGACGTTCTCGTTCGCGCTGCAGCCGGACGAAGTCCGCATCGAGGTCGACTTTATCGGCGGGGCCGGCGGCTTTGTCACGGAGCCCATGCCCGTGAGCGCCGGCGATCAGCTCGAGCTCCAGATTCTGCCGGACGCCCACCGGCTGCGCCCCAAGAGGTGACCGGCCGTATGTCGGTCGCTCCGCTTCGAGCGCATCCAGAGGCCGTATTGCCGTGAGTCTCCGCGACTCCGTAGCCGCCGTCGCCGGAATCCTCATGGTTGTCCTCGCCGGCCACCTATTGCTGGCGCCCAACGTCGCTGATCTCGACAGTTTCTATCACCTCGGACACGCTGCTTACTACGCCGCGACCTCTCCCTTCGACACCGCGTTCCCCTGGGCGCGGTTCTCGGCGATCGGGGATCTCGGCGCCGATCTCTGGTGGGGCTTCCACCTGCTGCTCCTTCCATTCACTGGCTTTACCGAGCTGGTGGACGGGATCCGCGTGGCTGGGGTCGTGCTGAGCGCCTCGCTCCTGGGTGCGGTGCTGTGGATCTGTCAGCGGCACCGCTTCGTCGCTCCCTGGCTCTGGCCGATCGTTTTCTTCGTGGCCGTACCCAACGTGTTGTACCGATACGTGATGGTGCGACCGCACCTGGTCTCGCTCCTGGCCGCGCTACTCCTGCTCTCGTTCCTTGTGCGGGGTCGCTGGTGGCAGGTGCTTCTGGCCTCGGCCGCACTGACCTGGTTCCACCTGAGTCTCTTCTGGTTGGCGCCGACCGTGGTCGTCGCCTATCTGGTTGGGCGGGGCCTGGATCGCTGGTTCGTCGACGCTTCGCCGGGGCCCGAGGACGACGGTGCGCCACTTCCGGCCAGCCTCGCCGTGGGGGGCGTCGTGGCCGGCTCGCTCTTGGGTTGGTTTCTTCGCCCGCACCCTCTCGCCGCTGCGAGGCTGGCGGACATTCAGGTCTTTCAGCTCTTCCGGGAGAGGGCAGCCGATCTGGTCTTTCAGCTCTTCCGGGAGAGGGCAGCCGATCTTCCCCTGGCGTTCGCCCAAGAGCTCCGTCCCCTCCCGATCGTGGCGTTCGGCTGGACCGCGTGGTATCTGCTGCCCCTGTGGGTCGGAGCCGTCGTGGTCTTTGTCTGGAGCCTTGCCAGGAAGCGGAGCAGTCTCCGCGCGATGCCGGCGCCCGAGCGAACCCTGCTCTGGGGCAGCTTCCTCCTCTCCGCGGGGTTCCTCTGCCTGACCATGGTTGCGGCAGGCCGTGCACTCGTGGAGTGGACGGCGTTCGGCCTCGTCACCGTACCCCTCGTCGCGACCTACCTCCTGGGCGAGCCGGTATTGCGGCGAACGATTGTGATGGTCCTGACCTTGATCACGCTGCTAGTCACGCCGTGGATTCTGCATGAGCATCGGGTGAACGTGCGCCTCAACGCCGTCGCGCCCGACCATCTCCAAGAGGTCGCGAACTGGCTCGCTGACCACAGCGAGCCGGGCGACGTGGTCTTCCATGCCCACTGGGACAACTTCGGACCGCTGTTCGCCCGGAACCGCGTGAACCATTACCTGGGGGGCATGGATCCCATCTTCCAGTACGTCCACGACCGTCGGCTCTACTGGAAGTACGCCTACCTGTCGACGGATCTGGCCACGGAGTGGACGTGTGACGCGTACCCCTGCCGCGAAGGAAGCGCCGTCGACACTTACGCCTCCCTGGTCGGTGACTTTGACGCTCGCTGGGTGCTCGTGGAGCCCCGGAGGAATCCCAAACTGCTCGTCTACCTCCTGAACGACGCCCGGTACGAGGTGGGTATCCTGACGGAAAGCGAGGCCGTCTTCCAGGTGCTACGGCCCGGAACCGTGGCGTCGCCGGGCACGGCAGCCGTGGCCGGGACATACCGGGCGACGGCCTTTACAATGGAGGAAGCCGGGGTCACGACGGACTGGCTGACCCGCGGTGCCTGGATCACGTTGACCCTGGGTAGCGATGGGACCACGGCGGGCCGGTTGTTTGTCCCCGGCGGCGGAGAGGGCGGTTCCGATTTTGAGGAGGACCTAAGTGGCACTTGGGAGATGATCGGAACGGACCTCAAGCTCCATCACGGTGCTGCCACATTCCTGCGAGACATGACTTTCGGCGTGGCAGCCTCGCGGCTGAGCGGAGAGGAGGCCTTCGGCGGTGTAATCGTCTCCGTTGTCCTCTCGAAGTCGCCGTGACACCGCGGGCTAGCGCGTTGCCATGTGAACGGCGAGTTTGAAGATGACTCCTGGGGTATGACGGGGGACGAGAACTGGCGCGGCACTCCTTGCCAAGAAGGATCACCGCCATGAACGAATCAGTGAGGCTTTGCGCCGTCGGCGCCCTGGCCCTGACGATAGCAGCCTGCGGCACGCACCAGGCAGCCGACGAAGGCGCGGCGGATAGCGAGACGCGTCCACAGGTCGCGATCGAAGTACAGAATCAGAACTTCTACGACTCCCGGGTCTACGTGGTGGAGGTTGGCCGCACTACGCGTCAACGTCTTGGAAACGTTCCGGGCACCGACATTCGCGTCAGCCCTGGGGACGAGCTGGTGCTCAGCGTGACTGCTACTACCCATCAGTTGCGATTTCGCGGCTGATTCCCGGAAGCAGCTGGCGGGAGTGACATAGCAGCGCGCAGCCACCTGTCGCTGCAGGGGTAACCGCGCCCGCCAGGGGGCCGTGACGCCACGCACTATCGGAGAGTGACGCTAGAGAACCGGATGTCGCGCTCCACCTGCCACTCAATTGTCGCACCTGTCTGAATTGGAATCGCTTCCGTGCTGAACGCGTCCCTGGATCCGATGGGATCAGCCAGGAGCCGAAGCTCGTGCGCTCCACCGAGCATCCTCGGGGAGATCTGGAAAACCTGCGTCGTCATGCTCGACACGGTGCCGATCCGATAGCGGTAGGCATCGCGAACGAGGAAGACGCGCATGTCAAGGACGTTGTTGTTCGCGATGGTTAATGTCATGCCACCCTCGACCGCAGGTGCGGGGCTGGCCTCCTCATGTGTGCTGGGCGGTGCGCAGGCTGCAAGCGCTGTGGCCGCACCGACTGCTAGAACCGCCACGAGGGCGGTGAGCTTGCTTCTCCTAATCATCCACGACCTCACTTCCATACTCGAGCGGCGGCGCCATCGTTCAGGGGCAAGCTTGCCGCTGTTCGGCAGTGCTCGAGGGCCGTAATACCGCCGTCATGAGGGCGTCACCGGCCCCACAGGGCATATCGACGTACCCTACAACGCTCTCTTGATGAACCCGGTTCCCGTGGCGGGTCGAGTCCCGGCGGGGCTGCGCGGATCCTTCCTGTAGGCTTACGGACCCATCAGTTGGGTTGACGGGACAGTACGCTTCCGTGCAGCCGTCCGGTGAATTCTTCGTCCTCGATTGCGAATCGTCCGTTGACCAGCACGTGCACCATGCCCTGAGAGAACCGGTGCGGACGCTCATAGGTGGCCACGTCCTGCAGTCGGTCGAGGTCGAACAAGACGATGTCGGCAATCGCCCCGGGCCTGAGGATGCCTCGTCCGCTCATCCCGAAGACGTTGGCGGACAACGAAGTCATGCTG
>JBDHKT010000102.1:0-9772 GCA_039586255.1 Gemmatimonadota bacterium
ATGAGCGAGAGGTCGCCGAGCCACCCGATCGCGGCGAAGAAGAGGTCGTGCTCTGCGATCACATCGTGCGCGCCGAGTTCATCCTTCCGGCGGTCCCGACCGCGGCCGACTCCGTCGTGCTGCGGCTGGGCGAAACGACGATCTCCCTTCGTTTTCGCTAATGAGCCTGCCGCGCTCCCTCTCCCTGCGGAGCAAATTCATACTGATCGTTCTCGGCGGCGCTGTGCTACCACTGGCGCTACTGGGACTCTGGCTCAACCGTACCGCGGAGCGCTCGGGGGAGGAGCTGCTGCGCGCGCGCCTGGGTACATCGCTCGGCCAGGTCGTGGCTCGGCCAGGTCGTGGACGAAATCGGGCTGCGCTGGCTGAGCAGGCGCTCGCAGTTGCTCCGGCTGGCCGAGTGCTCCGCGGTTCAGACTGCCCTGCGCGACAGCTCTTCCTCGCAGGGAACCGAGGACGCGGCGCAGGCCGAGTTGGGGGATCTGTTCGCGGGCATGCGGGACGCCGTCGAGTCGGCGACGGTCGAGGACGCCGGCGGCGCGGTGCGCTGGAGCGTGCCCGCCGATGGGCCTGCGACGTCGGGCGGCGCGACCCTCGCCAACCCGGCGCTCCCCGTGCGCCTCGGGATCTACGACAACGCCACGGGCGCGCAGCTCGGCAGCCTTGACGCCCGTGTGGCGATGAGCAGCCTGCTCCCCGGTGGCGCCGGCTGGGGCGGTGTGAGCGGCTCGGTACTCGCCGTCTTCGATCGTAGCACCGGGGCGTCGCTTCTGCCGCTCTCTATCGACCCCGCGCTGTTCGCCCGCGAGTCGTTCGTCTGGGGCGAGGAGCCGTGGCTGACCGTGCGGCACACGCTGCACGAGCCGTCTATGGATCTGGTGCTGGCGGCGCCGCTGACGCCCTTCACCGAGCCGTTCCAGCAGGCGGCGCGCCGCAACCTGTGGATCCTGGCGATCGTCGCCCTCGCCGTGTTCGCGCTGGCGACGCTGCTGACGCGGCGCACGACGCGTGCATTGGTGCGACTGGCCGCCGCGGCGGAGGCGGTGTCGGAGGGAGACCTCGACAGGAGAGTCGAGGATGCCCCGGGCGACGAAGTGGGCCGTGTCGCCCGCGCCTTCAACTCGATGACCGAGAGCCTGCGTCGCACGCTCCGCGAGCTGTCGCAGCGGCAGGCGCTTGCTGCGGTAGGCGAGTTTGCCGCATCGCTGGCCCATGAGGTTCGCAACCCGCTGACATCGATTCGCCTTGACCTGCAGCGCGTCGAGGAGAAACTGCCTGACAAATCGGATGCACGAGACCTGCTCGGCCGCGCCCTCGGCGAGATCGAGCGCGTCGATCGCTCGGTGACCGGCGCGCTGCGTGTCGCCCGTAGCGGCAGCGTCACGCTAGAGCCCGTCGACATCCGCCTGCCGCTCGAGGCCGCGATCCACAGCGCCGAGCCTGAGTTGGAGGCGCACGGCGCGACGCTGGCAGTGGAGCCGGCGGGTGCGGATCCCCTGTGGGTGAAAGGGGATGCGCCGGCTCTCGAACAGCTCTTCCTCAACCTGCTCCTCAACGCCGCTCAGGCCTTGGACGAGGGTGGGCGAGTCGAGGTCACCGTCGCCCGCTATCGGGATGGGGTGTCGATCTCGATCCGGGACACCGGGCGCGGCATCCCACTGGAGAACATCGAGCGGATCTTCGAGCCCTTCTACTCCACCCGGCCCGAGGGTACGGGGCTCGGGCTCGCCATCGCCCAGCGCATCGCCACCGCGCACGGCGGCGAGCTGGAGATCGTGAGCACGCCGGGCGCGGGCACCACGGTCCGGCTACGACTCCCTCAGGTGGCGCCACCGAAGCGAGTCGTACCTGAGGCAGCCCGCTAGGAGCTCAGATCGCCCTTTCGGCCCAGAACGAAGAGGCATCGGCATGAGAAAGACGAGGCGCTGTTTGTGGTTCGCGTTCATCCTTTGCTGCGTGGCGCTGCTGTCGGCTCGGCAGGATGAGGCGCGGTTCGCGGCAACCGACGAAGTGCTGAGCCGCGGCGCGGAAATCATAGGGACCGTACTGAGCGATCCGCGGGCTCTGAGCGATATGAGTCCCTCGTTTCGAGTGGAAGAACCATACCTCCACCCGCGGTATGGCGTGGCGGCCGACTATGTCGCCTGGCGTGACTACCGGGTCGGGTACGAGGCCTCGGTCGATGAGCATTACCGCTTCGAGCGCCTCGGGCTGGAGCGGCGAACGGGGGAGGATCCACCGAACACGGCCAGACTGCTGGACGGCTGGGCGCGCCGGGTCGAGACCGCCGGGTCGCTGTCCGAGCTTGCCGCGGCCGGCCTGGAGGCGGCGGACATCCCGGTTCCCGCGGCGGTTTCGTTGGGCGACTATCAGAGCGCGGTGGAAGCTCTGGACGGCGCGGCGCTCGCGGCCCACCAGATCCTCGATCGGGAGGCACTCGGCGCGCTCGACGACGAGGGGCGAGCGCTTCTTCCTTTCCTGGTACGGTATATCACGACGACGGGCGGCACGTATCGAGCGAACTCGCTCGATGCGCCGCCGCACAATTGGGACCTGTATGAAGCGCAGAGAGTGTTCGCGCCGGGCGCCCCGCAGACCCCACTCGGCCTCGATGTCCCCGAAGCGCTGCCCAGCGTGACATCGATCTACCACTTCTATCGCTCGCTGGCGGGCTACGACATCGATACCGGGGGCGTGAGTGGAGATGAGCGAGAGTGGACCGGCAGCCATACGACCTTCACGGGGCTGCGTGTCGATTTGGCCGCGACCGCGCGCGCTCTCGCGGCGTTTCTCCCCGTGCTCGAAGAGGGTTTCCTCGCGGAGCTGGAGCGGGAGTGCGGTGAGACCTCGAGCCAGGCGGGTGTGCCGGGTATGGAGGGAGAAGTGCTCCTTCATCGGGCGACCGAGTATGGAGACCTCATCATAGGCGGCCCCGGCCCCAACAGTTATCTGAACACGCAGGCGGCGGTCATCGTCGATCTGGGCGGCGACGACATCTATGAGGTCGATTACGATCTCGATCGTCTGGGCCGCTACCCGTTGAGCGTCGTCATCGACCTGCGTGGGGACGACGTCTATTCCCACAGGGAACCTGTCGGTCCCGGCGCGGGCGTCTTCGGCCTGGGCATCCTCCTCGACCAGGAAGGGAACGACATCTACGCGCAGGGGATGGGCCCGGAGCGCGGTCGCGACCGCGCGGGGCTTCTCAAAGACGCACCGACCTCGAGCCAGGAGATGGCACCTGATATTCGCGTAGTCGATCCCGAACGCGTTTACGGCGGCGCGGAGCCCGCGAACCTCGATGGCGGGTTCTCGTACGGCGCAGCGCTTTTCGGCATCGGCCTGCACATCGATCGAGCCGGAGACGACACCTACCTGGTCGACAAGTGGGCTCTGGGGGCCGCGCACAGCCCGGGCCTCGGCCTGCTCACGGACGAGGAGGGTTGTACCAGTGCTGGGGCGTCTACAAGAACGAGTACAACCGGGAGGGCGCTCCGGACCACGGCTTCGAGGGCTTCGGAATCGGTGTCGGCGCCGGCTGGCGAAGCGAGAGGTACTCGCAAAGGCCCACACACGGCCCGGGATTCGTCGGTGGGATCGGGCTGGTGAACGACGGCGGCGGCGACGACACTTACGTTAGCAGCACGTTCGGGCTCGGCATCGGCTTCACCGCCGGGATCGGCATGCTGGTCGAGAGTGCCGGCAACGATGTCTACCTGGCGATGAAGGGGGAGGCCGAGCAGCACAGTGGGCTGGGTGAGGGAATCCACCACGGGGCCGCACTGGTGCTCGACCGCGCCGGCGACGACTTCTACAGCGGCGGTACGCTCTCGGGCGGCGGCTGGGATCTCGGTATCGGGTACTTCATCGACGTCGCAGGCGCCGATACGTACACCGATCTGTTCGAGCTCGGGCACAGGCCGGCGGTCTCCCAGGTCCAGTCGTTCTCCGTGTTTGTCGATGGCGGCGGCGCGGACACGTTCAGCGAGTGGTCCACCCGCTGGGCGAACGCGGCGTACTTCCGGCCGGACGTGCACCAGGGAATCGGTGGCAACTTCGCCTTCGCCCTCCTGCTCGGCCCGGAGACGAATCGGCTGCCGAGCGCGATGCAGGACACGCTGAGCGCCGGCCTAGGGCTCGCACCGGTATCGTTCGGCGAGGAAGAGGACGGGATCGAGTATCCGCGTGGCATCGGCGTCGTCATCGTGGAGGCGATCCTCGCCGGCACGTAGCAGCGATCGGCCGCCGGCGTAACGGTTCGGGCGCCCGACGTAACGGGTCGTTCCGTCCAGGCCGGCCTTTAGGAGCGGCCCAAGCCCTCAGAATCCGCATAATCACTGGCATTTGACCGCTTGGCGGCTCTGGCACGCGGCTCGCCAGGGTCACGTCTTCCGAAGGGTCGGCCCACGGTCGATCCGCGATCGCTAAGCCTGAATCAGACCATGATCGAGGACATCGCAATGAAGAGAATGATCGGGATTCTCGTTTTGGCGGTTATGCTGGCCGGCTGCCGCTCGGAACCACAACCGGCTGCCGACGGTGGACAGGTACTGGCGGCCGGTCTGCCGATTTCAACGGCGAGCGCGAGCGGGGCCGAGCAGGACTCGTCGCCGATGGTGGTGCGCAGGCTCCTGTTCTCCCCGTGGAACCTCGATTTCTCGGGCGGGCCGTCGCCCGACGGTCGTTACTTCACGTTCTGGGACTTTGACGACACCGACGAGCTGGCGGTCCACGACTTCAGGACCGGGGAGGATCGCCAGCTTACGACCTGGCACTCTTTAACCGACTCGGGCTACGCGGGCTACCCGGTGCAATCGACGTTTTCGCCCGACGGCGAGCTGGTGGCCTACAGTTGGGAGGCCCCCCCGATCTGGAACGATGAGCTCCGCATCATCGGGTTCGACGGCTCGAACCCTCGCGTCCTCTTCGCGAACGAGGAGTTGGACGTCGGTCCGGTAGAGTGGACCGCCGACGGAACGATGATACTCGTGAAAGTCGAGAGGATCACAGAGGGCCTCGAGCAGATCGGGACCGTGTCGGTGGAAACCGGGCAACTGCAACTGCTGGTCACGCTGGAGCAGCCCGCTTCATACGAACTCAGCATCTCTCCGGACGGCCGGTACGTCATTTACGATTTCCCGACCGACGAGGGCTCCTCGGAGCACGATATCTTCGTGGTGAACGTCGCCACTCGGGAGGTGCACACTCTTGTCGAGCACGCGGCCGACGATCGCGTCCTCGGTTGGGCGCCGGACGGCGGGCACGTCTTGTTTCTCAGCGACCGCACCGGAACGCTGGGCGCCTGGCTACTGCCGGTGGCGGACGGGCGACCGGCCGGGCCGGCACGGCTGGTGAAGCCGGACGTGTGGCGAATCGCGCCCCTCGGCTTCGCACGAAACGGTTCGTTCTACTACGGCGTGCCCATGGACATGACCGATGTGTACGTCGCAGGCTTCGATCCCGAGACAGGCCGACTGCTCGAGCAGCCCACACGCATCAGCCAGAGTTTCCTCGGGAGCAACTTCTATCCGGTCTGGTCGCCTGACGGTCGCTACCTGGCGTACCTGTCGCAGCGCGACCCTCTGGGGAGGACCGGCACCGATGTGATAGTCATCCGCTCGATGGATACGGGCGAGCAGCGAGAACTGACGCCCGGCATCGGTCCGTCCCACTGGCCGCACTGGTCGCCGGATGGTCGCTTCATTCTCTTGGAGAGCAGAGACGATGAGGACAAGGGCCTGTTCCGGGTCGACGTACAGACTGGTGAGGCCGAGCTCGCGGTTCGTGCCGGAGCGGACGAGTACTTCATGCTCGCCTATTGGCGTGCGGATGGGAGATCGATCTTCTGCTGGACGGCCTCCAGCGACGGCAGGCGGATCGGCATCCGAGATCTCGAAACCGGCGCCGAGCAGGTGCTTGTTCAGGAGGCGCCCGACTAAGGCATAATCTACAACCGGTTCGCGGTGTCACCCGACGAGAGTCGGCTGGCTTTCGCTTTTCAGGAGCGGCAAGAGAACGGTGGGTACAGCCTGATGGTCATGTCGACCGCCGGCGGGGAACCACGCGCGCTACTCCACTTCGAGGCAGGAGCCTCGTGGCCGCAGGGAATCTACTGGAGCCCGGATGGCCGGTACATCTACTATAAGCGACACGGCGGCGGCGACGAGTACGTCGGCCTCTGGCGCATACCGGCGGAGGGCGGTCAGCCCGAGCGGTTGGACTGGTACGAGGAGGTGGGTGCTCGAGGCATGCGCTTCCATCCCGACGGGCGGCGTATCGCCCTCAAGCGTGGCGATTTCGGTTCAGAGGTCTGGGTGATGGAAGACTTCCTGCCGGCGACGGCCGGTACATCGGACGAGGAATAGGAGCAGATGCCATGAGTAAGAGGTTCGCTATTCTCGTACTTGGAGTCGTTGCGCTCGCGGGCTGTAACTCGGAGGCATCCCGCTCCGTCGGCGGTGGCGATGTGCTGGCGGCGGCCGGGATCCCGGGCGCCGTGGCGAGCACGGCGCTGTCCGAGCAGGACTCGACGCCGCTGGTGGCGCGGCGGGTATGGGCAGGCCCTGACGTGGATATGCTGGGTGCTCCCTCGCCGGATGGCCGTCAGTTGACGTTCGTGGATTGGAGCACAGGCGATCTAGCGGTTAGGGACCTGAGTACAGGCGCGGTGAAGCATCTCACGGACAAAGGCTCCTGGTCGGAGTCGGAGGAATTCGCGGAGGCCTCGGTGATATCGCCGGACGGCCGGCGCGTGGCGTACGCCTGGTACGACGGATTATGGACCTATGAGTTGCGCATTATGGATATTGAAGGCTCGGCGCCGCGCATTCTGTTCAGGGACGAAACGCTCGGGTACCTCGAGCCATACGATTGGTCGCCTGACGGCAGCCAGCTCCTTGCCTTTCTGAGCGGGGGAGAAAGCACCGAGCTCGTGCTGATCTCGGTCAGCGATGGTTCGGTCCGGGTAGCGAAGTCGTTAGGCTGGCGCCACCCGGCCAATGCGGACTTCTCCCCCGACGGTCGGTTCATCGTATACGATCGAGAGGTGGACCCGGACTCTCGAGATCGAGACGTCTATGTGATCAGCACTGACGGGGGCCACGAGGTTCTCCTGGTCGAGGATCCGGGTGTGGACTATGTGTTGGGCTGGGCGCCGGACGGCAAGCACATACTGTTCGCCAGCGATCGCACGGGGACCTTGGGCGCCTGGATGGTGCCGGTCGCCGACGGCGAGGCAACAGGACCGTCGAAGCTCATTAGGCCCGACATATGGGGCCTTTACCCGATCGGCTTCGCGCGGAACGGCTCGTACTACCATGGAGTGAGCCTGTCGACAGCGGATGTGCATGTCGCAGCGCTCGACCTGGATACAGGTGAGCTGCTCGCCGCCCCGGCGCCAGTCAGCGACCGCCGCTTCGGGAACAGGGGAAGCCCGGAATGGTCACCCGACGGGCGATACCTCGCCTACTTCCAGCGCGGTTCGATGGGGGGCCGTATCCGAGATCACCGCACTACCATCTCGATCCGGTCTGTTGAGAACGGCGAGACGCGGGACATCACGCTGAACCTTGAGAACCTCCGGATGATCCGCTGGTCCCCTGACGGTGGCCATCTCTTGTTCTGGGCTAGCGATCGAGAGCGCCGGAGAGGACTGTTCCAGGTCGATGTGCAAACGGGCGAGTTTGAAGCGTCGCTGCACCTTGAGGACGGCCAGGCCGCGTGGTGGGCCGAATGGTCGCCGGACGGCAAGACCATTTACTACAGAGTGAATGAAGGTGACGAGGGCCGCATCATTGCTCGCCACGTGGCTAACGGGCGTGAGAGAGTTCTGTACCGCCTGACTCTTCCCCGGGGGATCACGTGGTCTGTTGATACGTCGCCCGACGGTCAGCAACTCGCTTGGTTCGAGTACGATGGAGAGCACGCCGACAGCGTGGTGATCAGATTGATGGTCGCGCCGACTGCGGGTGGTGCGCCCCAGGAGGTGCACCGGCATGGACCCGATGAGGGGTTTCCCGGCAGCCTTATGTGGTCACCGGACGGTCAGAAGTTGATCTACTTGTTCTTCTTCATGGACGGGTCACCCCCGAGCGTATGGTCCTTGCCTCTGCGGGGAGGGGCGCCGGAGAAGTTGAATCTGACGGTGCAGGGCATGTCGGCCCTGAGCCTCCACCCCGACGGTAGACGGATCGCTATCGGCGCGGGGCAATCTGAAGGTGAGATCTGGGTGATGGAAGGCTTCCTCCCCGGTGACGGCAGAGGCGAGTAGACGTAATAGTGGACGGGGCGGCCGGGATTCGGCAAATTGTAGTCATAGCGGGTAGTGATTCCCTCAGGCCGTCAGGCCGCCTAGCCCATTATGAAAAGCTACTGGCTGTTGCCCATCTTGCTGCTGGCCGCCGCCGCGGGCTGTGCTACGCCCATGCTGTACGACGCGGCGGGGCAGCCGGTGAAGGAGCCGGAACTCCAGGCCCAGGCCGATTGGCTTTGGCTGGCGGTGGATTCGTCGGCGGGTGGCTTCCGCGCGGTGGTGGAGATGCAGATGGCGGCGCCGGGTGGCGAGGTGCGAAGCTGGGATGCAGCCGGCCTCAGGCTGTGGACCGGCGACGGAACACCGATCGCACCCACACGGGTCAGGCGCAGTAACGTTCGGTGCTGGCCGGACGCTCCGCGGGGAGCGCGGTGCCGGGGGAACCCCAACGACCCGAAGTCCTGCACGTGGCAGATGCAGCCGTGGGAATCGGAGTGCTACTACATACTGTGCGCCGAATTCGCCCTCGAGCGGCTCCCCAGTCTGGAGGAGCCCGTCGTCGTGAAAGTGGGCAGCCTGATCACGGTGTTGCAGCTGGCGATTGCGAAATGAGGGCGGCGGCCTGCCGCGAGAACTCACCCCCAGCCTAATGAGACACGTCCTGGTCGTCGACGACGACGCCACGATCCGCGAGTCGCTCTCCGAGGCGCTGACCGACGACGTCACCGAGGTCCGCACGGCGGAGGATGCCGAACGCGCGCTTTCCATAATAGACGAGCGGCTGCCCGACGTCGTGATCTCCGACGTGCGGATGCCGGGGCTCGACGGGCTCGCGCTGCTGAAGCTGCTCGGCGAGCGAGCGCCATCGGTGGACGTCATCTTGATGACGGCCTACGACGACATGCCGACGGTGGTGACGGCGATGCGCGAGGGCGCGCACGATTTCCTGGTCAAGCCACTCGACCTGCACGATCTGCGGCGCGTGCTGGCCAAGGTCTTCGAGGACCGACGCACGCGGGAACGGGCGCGCCGGGCCGCCGAGGAAGAGGCGAGCGGTTACCGGCTGAACGAGCTGGTGGGCCACGATCCGCGGATGATCGAGATTTACAAGCTGGTCGGCCAGCTGGCCGCCAACCGTGCCAACGTGCTGATCCGCGGCGAAACGGGGACGGGTAAGGAAGTGATCGCCCGGGCGATCCACTTCAACTCGTCCGACGCGGCGGAGCCCTTCATTCCGGTCAACTGCACGGCCTTCGCGCCGACGCTGCTCGAATCGGAGCTGTTCGGGCACGTGAAGGGCGCGTTCACCGGTGCGATCTCCGACCACCGGGGCCGCTTCGCGCTGGCGGGCCTCGGCACGATCTTCCTCGACGAGGTCGGCGATACATCGATCGAGTTTCAGAGCAAGCTGCTACGCGTGCTGGAGGACCACGAGTACTACCCGGTCGGTGGAGAGAAGCCGGAGCGCAGCGAGGCCCGGGTCATCGCTGCAACGCACCGGAACCTCGAGGAGATGATCGG
>JBDHKT010000103.1:0-6525 GCA_039586255.1 Gemmatimonadota bacterium
CGGCCGCCGACCTTATCAAGCTGGCGATGATCAACATCCACAACGCGCTCGCCGAGCGTGAGAGCGGCGCTCGGATGATCCTGCAGGTGCACGACGAGCTACTATTCGAAGTGCCCCCGGCCGAGCTGGACGACGTCAAGGTGCTGGTGCGCTCGGAGATGGAGGGCGCGCTGAAGCTCGACGTCCCCATCGCAGTCGACATGGGCGTGGGTTCCAACTGGTACGAGACCAAGGCCGGCTCGTAAAGCGCTGCGCTACTCCACTGTTTCGGGCGGCGGCGTAACGCTCTCGGCGACCATGGCGATCTTCCAGACGCCGTCATGCTTGCGCAGGACCACCGTCCAGGTGCCCCGCTCATCCTCGGTCTCCCCCGCCGTCGTGATGGCATGCCACTCCCAGGTGGACGTCACGCAGGCGATGTCGGGGGCTAAGACCAGGATGTAGTGATCATCCCCCCAAGCGAACTCCACCGACTCATACTGCCAATTAGTCCGGACATCCTCTGCCATCGCCGCGAAGCCGACCGACACCTCGCCGTTCACGGCGATTGTGAAGTCCTCGCTGTCCTCGAACTGGGCGAGCCACCCCTCCCCGTCCACGGCGTTCAGGATGGCCGCCTGCTCCGTGTAGAGTTGCTGGATCTCGCCCTCGATCGCGGTGCGCTGCGCGTCGGTGAGGGCGGCCGGCTGACAGGCCAGCAGCAGCGCAGGTACGGTTAGGGCGGCGAGAGTGCCGATACGCATAGCCCCTCCTTGTAGTGGTGTGACCAAAACCTACCGCCCGTATGTGGGTGGAGCCAGAGCGAGTCTCGAGCGGCGGCGTCAGAGCCAGTCCCAGAAATCGGGCCGCACCCGCACGACCAGCTCCCAGAGCCCACCCTGCCGGAGCCCGCGAGCGACCTCGAACCGCAGGATGTCGTAGACGAGGCCGACGCCCGCGCCGACACCGATCAGCGCGCCATCGGCGGCATCGGCCGGGCGCCCCACCCGATTCCATCGGTCCACCGCCCGAGCGGCGCCCGCGCCCTCGATGCCGACCCAGCCGAGGTCGGCGAACAGCGCCATCGAGACGAACGGGTGATATATCGGCCGGCTCAGCTCGAGGCCGGCCGCGCCGTACAGGTTGCCGACGAAGCGGTGAAAGGAGTAGCCGCGCACCGTCCCGCGGCCGCCGGCGGGGAAAAGTCTCTGCGCCGGGATGCCTCCGCCCCAGACCGCACCGGCTGCGCCTGAGACGCGGACGCCCGTACCCAGAACGACGTCCGGCCACAGTATCCCGGCACGCGCCGCCGCGTGCACGTACTCGAAGTCGCCTGCGATCGCGTGGCTGGCGGCCTCGACGCGCACGTCCCAGCTGGCGCCACCCACCGCCTCCACCGCCATAATCGGCTTCTTCTCGAGCGCAACGGCGAGGGCGGCGTTCTCACCGACGTCGAGCTCGCGTACCTCGCGGTAGCTGCGGCCAACCAGACCGTCCGACGCCAGAGCAGCCGGCTCCCAGTCCTCCCAGCTGACCGAGACGCTGCCCCGCGCCCACCCGAAAGCTCTCCCCAGAGTGAGCCTGCCACCGCTCGCCCAGTATGGCTCGCGATAGTCCTCGCCATCGATCAGAGCAGCCAGCGTGGCTACGACACCCGAGCTGGCCGGCCAGGGCGATACGTCGGCTACATCCCGATAGTAGCCGCCCAATTCGATGTCGTAGGACGGGGTGGGCGCGAACCGCACCCACCCCTGCACCTGACCGCGTTCCGCACCGAACGCGTAGCCGCCGAAAACGAGCGTACTGGCGGGCGGTACACTGCGGCCGACCCCGGGCCCGGCGTACAGTCCTTCTGCACGGCGGAAGCGAAACACCGAAGAGATGCCCGGCACTGCCAGGCGCAGGCCTTCAGCTCGCTGCAGATACGATTCGGTGACGATGCGGCTCGCCTGCTCTCGGATCTCCTCCATCGAGGGCGGCGACGTGGCCACCGCCGGATCGAGGGCGTCGTAGATGCCTTCCTCGAACTCGTACGCTTCACGGCTGGCTTCCGGTAAGGCGGAGACGGTGGGTCCCCGGAAGAACGTCTCGGCGATCCCCGTGTTGAACCGGTAGTCGCTGATCTTGAACTCGGCGCGGATGATGCCGCCGGCGGGGAACTTCACGAACTTGACCTCGCGGCGCAGCTCGATCCCCTGGCGATACGGCAGCCAGTAGCGCCCTTCCCAGAGGGCGTTCTCCAACCGGATGTTGAAGTAGTCGAGGGTCTCGTCGAGGTAAGAAGCGGCAGTGAACGTGAAGTCCATGCGAACGATATCCGCTGTCGCCCGATCGAGGAACAGCGAACCGACGAGCCCGGGCCCGTTCGGCTCCTGGGGCCTCACATCCAACTGGTAGACCCGCACCTCCCGGTCCGGCAGCAGCAGCGTCAAGGAGTCGGCGAGCCGATAGTCGTAGAAGTCCAGCGCTGCGGGCGCCGCAGGATGGAGGGCATCCCTGATCTCCGACCCCTCGCCGAGCCGAATCCGGTCGCCGAGGTTGTCCATGACAACCGTCAGGTGGTCGAGATGGTAGCGGATGTTGGTGGGCAGGACCTTCTCGTCGCGCCGTCCGACGATCAGCTGCCGGGTCCGATCGGGAGCGTGCCAGTAGAGGTCGAGCGCCAACTGGTCCGCCTTGATCAGGTGACGCTCCGTACTCCGCCCCAGATCGTAGAGGAAGTAGATGTGACCACGGGCGTGCGCCTGGTAATCGACCAGCCCACCGTCGGTCGCCCAGTCGGCACGACGCTCGATCGCCCGCTCGACCAGGGCGCGAACGCGGGGCGAGTTCCAGTCGGACTCCGACGTCTCTCCCTGCGCGGCTTGGGCAAAAGATGGCAACTGGGGTGCAGGCAGGGCGGCGGCAGGTACGGTCGCGGCGGCGAAAGCGACGGCGGCGGTCACGGAGGCCGCCCGTGAGATCAGCGGGTGCTGGCGGCTACTGCCTGATCGTTCAAAGTCCAATCGTAGCTCTCGTACTTCACTCTGTATTCCGCGGTCTCGAGAAAGTCGACCACGCGGTCCATAAGATAACGCGAGACGAAGCTCAGGATGCCGTTCACCTTCCTGTCGCGCTCGTAGCCCGATTCGGTGGCGAACTGCTCGAAATCCTCACCATACCAGTCGAAGATCTTCGAGAGATGGACCTGCCGCCGCTCGATCTCGAATCTGTTGTGCCTCGGGTCGTTGAGGAACCGGCGGCCTTGATCATCGAGCTGTTCGTCCAGCCGGTCGCCGCGATACGCCTCCTCGCGCAGCGGCGGGCAGCTGACGGCGGCGCAGACCAGGGCGAAATGGATGCGTGGCTCGTCGTACTTCGCACGCAGGGAACCGTGCTCGATGTCGTCCAGCGTCATCTCGGTACCGGCCACATCGTGGCGGATGCCGTCGAAGACGCCGTCGATATGGCGGATCGAGTTCTCAGGGAGGCCGAACCTCTTCGGTGAAGTGAGCTTCTTGAAGAAGCTGCTGCCCTCGATCGGATAGTTGTCGATTATCGTCTCGAGAACGTACGCGTTATAAGCGTTGATCAGATAGGCGATCTGCTCCGCCTCGGGCCAGCCGGCAAACGAATCCGCATCGACACCCGCGAGCTGGTCCAGGTAACGGTCGAGCGTCGCGCGTCCGTACTTGAGGGCGGTGTAGTCGACCCTGCTGTCCTGCACATAGAGCGCGAGCACCGTATCGAAGGTCGCGTGATCGAACGCCTGAGCCCGCGCCGGCTCGACGGAGCAGGCCAGCACCCCCAGCGCCAGGGCGAGCGATACCGGGTGGTTCGACTTCATCGGCCGTGTCCTCGATCGCGAGAATCGATGGTGTTTAAGCTTGGGGCCACCGGCCGGTTCCCGCAATCAGCGCCCGGCCAGATCCTTCACAACGCCGACGCGGCAGATCGCCGGTTCCTTCCTCACTTCAGATGCCGAGCGGCAGTCGGAAGGGCAATGTCGCGGCTACGCAGAAGCTGGGGATCGACAGTCGCGCTCTCGAGTCGCAGCGGTCCCTCGATCCGCAGCGAGATGACGAGGTCATCGAGGCGCGTTCTGCTATCTATGGGAAGCGCGGCCTGCAGCCGATAGGTGACGCGCGAGCCGACCGGCGTGGCGATCAGCAGGCCGAGCCCGGCTGAACCGCGCAGCCCCGAGTTGACGCCGAAGAGGGCTTCGTTGGCCCACATGCGGCCACCGTCGACGAACGCTGCGATGCCCAGGTCCATCAGCCGGCCCATCGAACCCAGGAAGTACTGATTCTCCAGCCGCACCACCGCCCGGGCGCCGCCGGGGTACCGGTGGGGCGCGAAGCCCGCCAGCCCCCAGGGGCCGCCGAGGGTGAGCTGGAAGGGAACGGTCACCTCCCAACCGGCGCTCCAGCGCCCCTCGAGGGTCACCGTGCGGCCGGGTCCCAGCAGCCAGATATTGGTCCACTGCACCGCGCCGAACACGTCACGCCAAGTGCGCTGCTTATAGTCGCGCCGCGCCTCCACGTTGGCGCGCATCAGGGAGAACCAGTTGCCCCTCACCCGCACGCCGCCATAGAGGTCGAGCCCGGCCAACACGTGATCGTCGCTGGAACCGAAGGCACTGCTCGCCAGCCCGAGCACCAGGTCGGCCGTCGCTCCGATGGCCATATCCTCCGTCGCCTGCAACGTGCTGACGCCGCGCCGGCGGATGAAGTCGAGGCCACGGATCCCCACCACGAGGTTCAGCCGAATATCCTCGCGCGGGCGAAGCGCCAGATCGGCGAGCGCCGCAATGGCCTCCTCCGAAGCCGCGAACTCCGCAGCCGTGGCCGAGTCGCGGGGGAACGCGTCGCCGTAGTCCAGTCTCTCGTACGATACCGTGAGACCGTACGACCCGAGCTTCGTCGCGCGTCCCCGCGGCGCCGCCATGACGCGCAACGCACCACCGACCTGCGCCGCCACCCGCGTCATGGGCAGGAGCAGCTCGCGGCGGTCCTCCGTGTCTCCCACGAAGTAGCCGAACCAACGCTCGGAGTACAGAAGATCGTTGAACGCCGCCCAGCGCCCCACCAGGCCGACGAACGGATAGCCCAGCGTCCCGCGCAGCACCCAGCCCGCCTCGGCGCGAACCGCCAACAGGCCCGCGTCCCAGCGACTGCCCAAGAACTGAGGGTTGAAGAAGGCGCCACCGATCTCGTCACGACTGGGCCTGTGTGCGTAGAACAGCTCGAGCGCCTTACCGGCACCCGCCACGTTCCACTCCGTGATGCTGAGTCCCGCCACCGCCGGGCCACTACCCGCCTGGAATCGCGGAATGATGCGCAGCGACCACTCGTCCCGAGTGGTGACCTTGACGTCGTAGTCACCGTTCGACCGGCGCGTCGCTTCCACCTCGGCCGACTGGATGAACACGAATCCGCGCAGCAGCCGCTCGCTTTCCTCGACGCGTAGACGGTCAAAACAGTCCCCTTCGCGGAACAGCAATTCGCGCCGGACGACGCTCTCCCGCGTGTCCACGTGCAGCCAGTTCGCCGCACCGTAGAACTTCGACATCACCCCGTTGTCGCTGTCCCCGAATACGCCCCAGGCCTCGATCCTTATGCTGGCGATCCGGCCCGCCTCGCAGACGTCCTCCTGCGCCCACACGTCGAGCGTGCAGGCCAGTAGAGCGACGATCACGGCGCCTACGGTCGGTAGTCGGTGGTCGGTAGTCAGTGGTCGGTGGTGCGTAGTCGGTATTCCGTGGTCGGTGGTCGGTTAGTCGGTGGCCGGTAGCCGGTGCGCAGGTGGCCGGTAAGTTCGAAGCACACAGTTCAGAATTACCAGCTACTGACACACCGGCTACCGACTACCGGCCACCGTCCGTCTGGCTCGCGTCAATCCGACGAGCTAAACAGATCCTCCTGGCCGGGTTGGTCGGTCTCGTACGTCACCAGTGCGCGGAAACGATCCTCCCAGCGGCCCAGGTCCAGGCCGCCCTCGTGGAGGAGCATCCGTCTCAGGACGGGGGATAGTGCAGACAGGTCTTCCACCAAATCGGCAACCGCCGAGCGCAGCTCCCCGGCCCTGAACTCCTCTTCGCTGCCCCCGGCCATCTCACGCCGGATCGACTCCTCCGATCGCGATGCCACGATCGGATCTTCCATCGTCGTAACATACACGTAGGTGCGACGGCCCGGGCCGCGCTCGTCTTCGATGGGGACGAGACCGACGATCTGGTCCGACCGCCAGTATTTGCCATACCCCAGATAGACCAGCCGGTTCGCCTTGATGTCCACGGTCGCCTCCATCTCTCCACTCGGTTCGGGGCAACGCCTAATCTTCGCCACCAGGACACGGCAGGCAAGCCGGTGGGGCCGGTAGCCGGTACGCCGGTGGCCGGTAGGATTGAAGTATCACCGGCTACTGACACACTGGCTACCGGTCACTGGTTACCGGTCACCGCCCGCGGGGGCTGACATATATGAATATACATATATCTTCGAGCACCAACCAGGAGCCACTTATGATCATCAGAGCGCAGAAGCTCAGTGTTGACGCCGTTCGGCA
>JBDHKT010000601.1:0-2256 GCA_039586255.1 Gemmatimonadota bacterium
GCCGGCCAAAAGGTGTCGCTGGTCGCCGACTCGGGTACGCCGCTCATCTCCGATCCCGGCCTGCGCCTCGTGCGTGCGGCGATCGAGGTCGGCGCCCAGGTCGTGCCTATCCCCGGTCCGTCCGCCGCCCTGGCGGCTCTGGTTGGCTCCGGCCTCGATGCCCAGCCGTTCACCTTCTTTGGGTTCCTGCCTCGCAGCGGGCGCGGGCGCCGCGAGCTGGTCACGCAGCTCGCAACTCTGCATCACACGGCCGTGCTCTTCGAGTCGCCACAGCGCCTGGTCGGCACGCTCGTGGAGCTTGCCGGGCGGCTGGGGCCCGAGCGTGGCGTCGTCGTTGCTCGGGAACTGACGAAAATCCATGAAGAGTTCGTGAGAGGGACCCTGCGGGAAGTTGCGGCATACTACAGCGAGCATACGCCGTTGGGAGAGGTGGTCATTTGTCTGGCGGCAGCGCCGGAGGCGTCCGCTGAAGAGCTCGAAGGCGCTGCCCGCGAGCACGCTCGCGCGTTGGCCGGAGAGGGTGCGACGTCGAAGGAGATCGTAAACGCGTTGCGCGAGCGTCACGGCCTCGAACGCAACCGCGCCTACGCGATCGCGCTCGAGGTGACGCAGGAGGATCGGAACTGAGACTGATAGACCTGGCCCGTGGCGCTGTCATCGCGCTCGCGCTCCACGCGAAGGCGGGTCACGCGCAGTCGCCGGCAGTGGCCGAGCCGCCCGATCCGACCCGGCCGACGATCGCACGTCTCCACTATGAAGGTGGTGGCGACTGGTACGCGAACCCCTCGTCGCTACCGATCCGGCTGGAGCGCATCGCCCGAGATACGCGCCTACCGGTAGCCAACCGTGAGGCCGTAGTCACACCGTCGAGTCCGGACCTGCACGACTACCCGTATCTCTACATGACGGGTCATGGTAACGTGCGCTTCAGCGAGGCGGAGCTTTCCGCGCTGCGGGCATACCTGTTAGCGGGCGGTTTCCTCCACGCTGATGACAACTACGGCATGGATGAGTCCTTTCGCCGCGAGTTGCGACTCCTGTTCCCGGATAAGGAGCTCGTGGCGGTCCCGCTCGACCATCCCATCTACAGTATCGTGCACGCGTTCCCCGACGGCCTGCCCAAGGTCCACGAGCACGACGGGTTGCCGGCGGAGGGCTTGGGGCTCTTTCACGAGGGCCGGCTCATAGTCTTCTACAGCTATCAGTCCGACCTGGGCGACGGCTGGGAGGATCCGCAGGTTCACGACGACCCGTTCGTCATTCGTGAGCGGGCGCTCGGAATGGGTGTGAACCTGTTCGCCTATGCCGTGGCGCAGCGCAAGCCCCTATGACGCGTTCCGTGCCTTCTCCAGAGAACCGCGTCCGCGCCTTGTGGCGGCGCGTAGCCCTGCAGCTTGGCCTGGCCTCTGTGGCCGGCGCCCTGGCGGCGGTGGGTGGCCTGCTGCTGTTGAGCTGGCTGGCCGGCGCCAGCCCGCTCTGGCAGAGACCTTCCGCGCTACCGCTTGCGCTCTCGCTATCCGCGTTCGCCGTGGCGGTCGTCTGGGTGTGGCGCGTAGCCGTCAGGGGGTCACGCTGGGACCGGGAGGCGGCGGCAGCGGAGATCGAAGCCGGGATAGAACGGCCGGGTACCTCGCGCCCGCTCATCGAGCTGCACCGATCACGCCTGGCGAAGGCGCTCGAGGGTCGCGGCCCGGGCGAGTTGGGGAGCGGCGTCGCCCGCGCGGCCCGCGCCCACGCCGCTGTCACGGTGACGCTCGCGCTCGGCGTGCTCGTGGCGTCCCTTGCGGTGTGGTTGGGCGCGCGACAGCAGGCGGCTACGGCGTGGGCTGCCGTGCTGCACCCGGTTCGTCATCTGTATGCGCCGCCGCTGCCTCCTGTGCGTCTGAACGCCGACCGAGAGATCCGCCGGGGGCGCGACCTTCAGGTTCACGTCGATGCGCCTTTGCGCGACTCGGTCCGGTTGGCCTGGCAGCCACGGGGCGAGGTGGCGCAGCGGCGCTGGGTCGCGATCAGCGAGGGACGCGCAGAGGCCGTAGTGCCGAGGGTAGAGGCGCCGATGCTGATTTGGGCTCTGGCGCCGGACGGTGCGCTCAGCGACACGCTACACGTAGAGACTATCGATCCCCTTCTGCTCATCGATCTGAGGATCGATCTCCGGTTCCCTCCGCACACGCGCCGTGAGACGGAAGTGTACTCGGATCTGCCGGCGCTCATGACGGTGCCCGAGGGCACCCGTGCTACGGTCAGCGGAGTGAC
>JBDHKT010000104.1:0-7600 GCA_039586255.1 Gemmatimonadota bacterium
CGATGGCTCCGGCGGCCGCTCCAGAGGCAACGGAAGGCGCGGCGGCCTGGGCACGGCTCTTCACGGTTACGTCTACGCCCGCTGGCCGTACCAGTACATCAACGTCGCCATCGGCTGGCTACTCCCGCTTATGACGCCCGACCAGAAGCGCTGGTGGGCCGATCATTATCACGGCAAGGTCCTGCCGACCGAGCTGGCGCGCAGGGTCATCAGGCTGGACCACGATATCAAGCGGACCGACCTGGAGCGGATCATCCCCTATCCGACGGCACGGGACATTGTGCTCAGGGGACCGCCGAACGTGGTCCTGCTGGACTGCCCCTGCCGTGCTATGCGAGAGGACCCGTGCGGGCCTACCGATGTGTGCATGATTGTCGGCAAGGGCGATTTCGTGCTCGAGCACCAACCGAACCGGTCGCGACGCATCACGCAGCGTGAGGCGCTCGACGTTCTGCAGGCCGAGCACGAGCGCGGGCACGTTCACACGGCGTACTTCAAGGACGCGATGGACAACCGCTTCTACGCCATCTGCAATTGCTGCTCCTGTTGCTGCGGCGGTTTCGAGGCGATGAGGCGCGGCGTGCCGATGATCGCCTCTTCCGGCTACGTCGCCCAAGTCGACGAAGAGGCCTGCACCGCCTGTGGCGACTGCGAGGCCGCCTGCCCGTTCGGCGCGGTGACGCTGAACGACACCGCCGTCGTCAGCTGGGAGAAATGCATGGGCTGCGGGGTCTGTGAGGGCCAGTGTGAGACGGAGGCGATGCAGCTCGTGCTCGACGAGCGCAAGGGGCTGCCGATGGATGTCCAAGCTATTGGCGTGAAGGAACAGACACATGCCTGATCTAACCGACCTCTCCCAGGGTGACCTTTTCAGCCCACCCGACCCCATCGTCACGTGCACGACGCTGGACGAGTTGCACGGCCTGGTCCGCAACTGCACGAAGTGCGACGAGCTTGCCGAGTACCGGACGCAGGCGGTGCCCGGTGTTGGCCCGGCGAACGCGCGCGTCGTCTTCATCGGCGAGGCTCCGGGTCGCTGGGAGGACGAGAAGGGCGAACCGTTCGTCGGCGATGCGGGGGCTTACCTGACAGAGCTGTTGGAGAAGATCGGGCTCAGTCGCTCCGAGGTCTTCATCAGCAACATCTTGAAGTGCCGGCCGCCGGATAACCGGAACCCGAAGACGCCGGAGATGGACGCCTGCGCGCCCTACCTGGAGCGGCAGCTGGAGCTTATCAAGCCCGACCTCGTGGTGCTGCTGGGACGGGTCGCGCTGGAACGCTTCTTCCCTAAGCAGAAGATCACGGAGGCCGCCGCGAAGCCGCGTCGCCGGATGGTCGGCGCCCGCGAGGTCACTTTCCTACCTCTGCTTCACCCCGCGTTCGGCATACGGCGCCAGGACCTGAAGCCGGAGATCGAGCAGCAGTTCTGGAAGATCCGCGAGTTCCTGGACGAGCTGTAGCTGCGCCGCCGCTCCCCTTACTCGTAGCGCACGACGGCCAGGCCGGCGGCGGCCAGGGCGGTGAGCTCGAGCTGCAGGTCGCTTATCTCACCGTTCGCATCGAGATCGACGTACAGGGGACTCGAGCCGGCCAGCGGCCTCGTGATCCCCGAAGCCCGGAGCTCGGCGAAGGTGAGCGCCACCGGCTGCAGGAGGTACTCCGGCGGCCCACCGTTCCCCGTAACCAGGATGCTACGCAGCAGCCACTTCGGGAACTGATAACGGTCCGCCAGGCCCGGAATGTTCAGGTCGTCGGCCCAGACGGCCACCGCCCAATCGGCGTAGAGCCTGAAGAAGTCCTCGCCGGTCTGCGCCTCGATGTTGGCGACGCCGTTCGGTGCGGCGGAGACGATGTCGCGGAAGATGAAGTCGCCGTATTGGTCGGCGAGCCAGCGCAGAAACAGCCAGGCGGCGCCGCGCTCGCCGAGTGTCCCGCTCCCTGAGACCACGGTCAGCGAGTTCGTGCCCGGTTCCTCGAGGAAGCTGGCGGCGCGACCGAAGTTGGATGCGTAAAGGTTATCGGCGGCGTCGGCGTCGCCGGCTGCATCCGCCTCGTCACCTCCGAGTTCCTCGCCCATATGGGCGAGACCCTCGCTCAGCCAGAGCTCCTCCAGATCCCCATCGTGGACGAAGATCTTGAAGCGGAAGTTGACCATGTGCACGGTCTCGTGAACCAGCACGCCCGGGAGCAGCTCGAGCACGCGCTCCCGTTCGCGCGGGTCACTGTGTATGCCGGCCTCGTCCGGCACGAGTCCGTAGAAGAGCTCGCCGTCGTTCGAGAATCGACAGATGTCGCAGCTCGGACTGCCGGGGTCGAGCAGGTCGAGTCCGAAGAAGAAGCCGACGACGACGCCCTGGGCAGCGCGTGGTGTGAGCTTGTTGACCGTGGGTGACAGGAGAACGATCACGCCGTCGTTGTTATCGAAGTCGGTCGGCTCGCCGAAGAAGTCGAGGTCCGACTGATAGAGGATCTGGTCGTACAGCTTGCCGAGCTCCTCGATGTCGGAGTCTGTCAGACCGGGCGAAGGGGAGGCATCGTCCAGATAAAGGAGCGTGTGGGTGCCGACGAACTTCAGCGTCGCGGTGACGCGATCGAAGTCTTCTTCCTCAGCGTTGGGCAGCGCATCGGTGTTTCTGATCACCCAGAAATCGCGCCGACTGCCCAGGGACGGCTGGGCGAAGAGCTGCGCGCTGTACTGGGCCTGGCCAGCGGGGGCGAGCTCGCGGGCCGCCAGCCCGCGCGCCACCAGTTCCCGCTCGAAGGCCCGTAGCCGGGTGTCGAAGCTCTGCACCGCCGGTCCGGCGGCGGCCTCGGCGGCCGAGAACAGGACGCTGCTGCCGCCCAGCGTTACCGAGACCTCGAGATCGGTCTCGAACTCGGCGCTCAAAGCGACGAGCATGTACTTCGCCGAGCCGCCGTCGGCGGGTAGCACCGCGCAGTCGACTTCGCTGCTGCCCTCCATCACGAGCACCTGCCCGACATCGAACGGCTGTGCCGGCACAGAGACCGTGAGACTTTGGGTCGGGCCGGTGTAACCGTCGACCCGCAACCGCACGTCCGTATCCTTGGTGGGCCCACAGACACCGGCGGGCGCGGGAACGACGGTGCGCAGCGTCGCCGGCGACCCATCCTGCCGCTCGGCGATTTCGCCGGACACACCGTCGAAGAGGATCTCGATCGACATCTCGGGCGTGAGATCGGTCACGACAACGTCGATGGTGTCACCGGGATCGGCACTGCTTGCCGATAGCGACTGGATGGCAGGCGCGGGAAACGCCGTCAGGGAATCCAGGACGACGGGTTCGAGGCCTTGGACACTGGCTCGCACCTGGAGATCGCCGGGGAGGTCCCCCAGAACGACGCGCGTCGTCGCATAGCCGTCATCGTCGGTGACCGCGGACATCCGGGTCGGCTCACCATCGCCCAGGATGACCCTCCAGGTGACGGTCGCGCCAGCTTCGCCCGCCCCACCGCTCTTCCGCCGAACGGCCACCACCAGCGGATCGGCGAGCACGGTGCCGACCACCCCGCTCTGATCGTTACCAGAAACGACGACCAGCTCGAACTCGTTCGGGTCGAAGCCCGTAGGGTCACCGCTACACGCGGCGACGAGCCCGACAACCGTGGTCAGGGTCAGAAGCTTCGCGATCCTCATTCCAGGCAACCGCATCCTATTCCTCACCTTCTGTATGATCTCGCCGAGCCGGGGCCCAGCGTGCGTACACCGCACCGGGGCCAAAGATACATCCGGGTCGGTGTGGGTGCAGGCGGCCTTTCACACCGTCGGCCAGCCGGACGTCCCCTGCGTTGGACCCACCATCGGCCCATTTCGTTAAACGCGACAGATGGTGGCGGGGGGGATCGCCGGACGCCTGCGGTCAGTCCGAACCGACCTCCTTCTCGATATCGGTCAAGTCGATGACGGGGCTGCCGAGCAGCTGGGATCGGCCTGTGCGGACCCGACCGACGACCGTCACGTAGTCGAGCGGCTGCAGGCTCTCGGCGATCGGCAGAAGATCATCCGGCACCGCCAGGTAGACGAAGCCGGCGTCGCCTGCCGCCCCACGGGCGTGGATGAACGGCTCGCCCTCCTCGAAGTCTGAGCGCGCCCGCTCGGCGCGCCGCAGCGAGATGAACTGGACGCGCCAGCGCACGAGCGCCCCCCGGTAGCGGGCCGGGTCGGCGCGCAGCTGTGCGGGGGTCAGGTCGCCGGTGTCGGCGAGGTTGAGGGCGGAGTCGAGGGCGGCGGGACCGTAGACCCACCCGTCGAGGCGGATCCGAATCCAGTCGCCGGTCCGGCCCAGTACCTGGGCCTGCGCACCCTGCTGGAAGGTCGCCACCGTGTCGCCGTCGGGCGTAGCGTGGACGACGAGCGCTGAGGCCGCCGTGATCAGGGGCTGCTCGTCCTCGCCGCCAGCCGGCGCCACAGGCTGTCCTCCAGCCGCCGCAGCGCCGCTCATCTCCAGCGACGCCCTCCACAGCCAGCCCAAGCGCCGGACCTGGATCCAGCTGCCGCTGGCGCTGGCACCCACGCGCTCGAGCAGGCAGCCCTCGAGCAGGCGGGCGATTATCGCGCCGTTGGGACCGGCACGTAGATTCTCGCCGCCCGTCGCACGCACGCTGAGATCGAAGCCGTCCCGGCTCGTAGCGCCCACGGAAGGCCCCCATATCCAGCCCGTCAGTTCCACCTGCGCCCAACCGCCCTGCTGGGCGATGACCAACAGCTCCGCGCCCGGCATCACGCTGGCGAGCTGAGTCCCGTTGGGGTCTCTGCGGAAGTTCTCCTCGGCGGTGGCCCGGGCCGTAGCCTGGGCGTGCGCCGCCGACGGCGGCGCGAGAAGCAGCAGCAAGACGGACCAGCGGACGAAGCGCATCAACCCGGCTCTCATGAGTCTCCCCCTCCCCAGCCCTGGTGACCACAGGGTCGCTCCGCCCTTCACGCGTAACGATCTTAGCGGCCATTGTCAATCGTCCGCGGTTGCGCGGCGGGCGCGCCGGCTTAAACTGCCGTATGCAGAAGCTCGAATTTGGGACTCTTCTAGTCGTTCTGGCGGTGGGGCTCACCTGGCCATGTGGGTTGCAGGCCCAGCGGCTACCGTCGCCCTACCGCTTCATCGAGCCGAAACAGGACCTCGGTATCTCGTTCAGCTATATCTGGGCCGACGCCGGCAAGGCCGGGATCGGGCCGAAAGCAGGGCCGGCTATCGGCGTCCGCTACACCCGGCGTGTCAGCCGCCCGCTCAGCCTCACCCCCCAGATCGTCTTCTTTCGAAGCGAGCGCGACATCCGTGACCCGTCGCTGGAAGAGGGCCAGGAAGATGACGGTAGCGGCTCCCTCTTACTCGGAACCACTGGGCTCGACATCCTGCTGGTGGCCGGGCGGATCAACCTGAACCTGACCGGTACACGAACCTGGCATGACTTGGTCCCCTACTTGCTGGGGGGGATCGGCTTCGCCATGGAGGTGAGCGGCGCCACCAGGTGCCTGCCCGAATCGACGACGCCGGACTGTCAGATAAGTCCGGGCGAGCGCTTCGAGTTCGGGACCAGCTTCCTGATGCAGATCGGGCTTGGGACAGTCTGGCTACCGCGCCAGCGCCTCAGCCTCCGCCTGGAAGCCCTGGACAATGTCTGGCGGATCAAGACACCGCCCGGCTACTACTTTCCCGGGGTCACGAGGTTCCCCATTCCGCCGTCCTCCGACTGGACCAACAACTGGGAGATCGGCCTGACCCTGTCGTACTGGTTCTGACGCGGCGTTGGAGCGGCCGGACCGCCGAGAACCCCGGCCCGCAGACCCACCGAGGGCCGGCTCGACAGAGCCCCCGGACCCCCTTTTTCGCCGCATCTTGCGCAAATGGCGGCCAGCATGGCAGATTGTTCACGTCATTGCTGCCTACTACCACCCACAACATCAATGCGGTCCGGGAGAAGAATCCAAGTACGCATTGGCGGTAAGGCAGGGATACGGCAGCGAGATTCACCGTAGTAGTAGCCCTTGTATTGTGCTGCAGAGCCGCAGGAACGTAATGCGGCGCACGTTTCACAGGCCGGGCTCTTGAGGATGCCCGGCTCCAAAGCTTGGAGGAGTAGCATGCTCAAACGTGTTGCGTGTTTGTTTGCCCTGGCCTTGTTCCTAACGGCGGGGACGGCCTTCGGGCAGAGCCGGCCGATCGAGTTCGGAATCGACGCGGGACTCACGTACTCGATGCTCCAGGACTTCGAGGGCTTCGAGTTCGAGGACGAGATGAGCTTCGACGTACCGATTTCGATGGTGCGCGTCGGGTTCTTCGTGAGCGACAACATCTCGATCGAGCCGGCGGTTCAGTTCAACTTCTTCGACCCCGGTGGAGATGAGGACTCTACGATGCAGCTCGGGTTCCTGGCTGCTGCGCTGTACCACTTCAACCCGGACATGACGCAGACGCAGTTCTTCGTCCGAGCCGGCGGCGCGTTCTACATGTACGATTGGGGCGATGAAATCCCGGTGCCAACGTCCTCTACACGCTGGAGGGCGACATCACGCCCGCGATGATCAACATCATGGGCACGTTCGGCGTCTCGTTCTTCCTACAGTAGGGAACGAGAGCCGGCTCGAAGGCCTGGCTTTCATGCGAGAAGGCGCGGGGAATCTCCCGCGCCTTCTCGTTTTTTCCCCCGGCGATGCCGTCATGAATGGGAGCACCACCCTTCCCCGGGTAATCGCGTTCGGCCTGCTGGCTCTCACCGCCGGCGCCGCGCGGGCGGCGGCCCAGCAGCAAGACAGCGTCGCAGCCGATAGCATCGTTCCCCACCGGCTAGAGGGCATCACGGTCACCGTCTCTCGCTGGCGCGAGGACGTGAACCGGCTGCCGTATGCGGTGGGGCTCTTGGGTAAAGCCGATTTGCAGGGGCTGGAGGCCACGGTCTCACTGGACGAGTCGTTGGCCCAGATCCCCGGCGTCCTCGTGGACAACCGCTACAACTTCGCACTCGGGGTCCGGATCTCGATCCGCGGGTTCGGTGCGCGCTCCCAGTTCGGCGTGCGCGGCGTCCGCATCATCCAGGACGGGATCCCGCTGACGCTCCCCGACGGCCAGGCGCAGACAGGCAACCTCGACCTGGCCGCCGCCGGCCGCATCGAGGTGATCCGCGGTCCCGCCTCGGCGCTGTACGGCAACGCGTCGGGCGGCGTGATCAGCCTGCAGACCGAGTCGGCACCGCCCGTGCCGTTCCGCCCGGAGCTCGGCGTCCTGGCCGGCGGCTACGGGGACGATCGCTTCTACCAGAAGTACGACCTCAAGTTGGG
Source organism: Gemmatimonadota bacterium (assembly GCA_039586255.1). Classification (GTDB taxonomy): domain Bacteria; phylum Gemmatimonadota; class Gemmatimonadetes; order Palauibacterales; family KS3-K002. The sequence continues at coordinate 7,289 of JBDHKT010000104.1, forward strand.
CGGGCGGCAGGGCCGCTTCGACTACCTCGGCCACATCTCGTACTTCGATACGGACGGCTTCCGCACGCACGGCGAGGCGCGACACGCGCTGCTCAACACGCGCCTGCGCTACGCATTGAGCGGTGACTCCGACCTGACCCTGGTGGTCAACTACGCGGACGCGCCGCAGGCGCAGAACCCGAGCTCACTCACCGATTCCATCGCCCGTGTGAAGCCCGACACGGTCCGCGATATCGTGCTGCCGCCGGAGGACTGCCCGCCGGAGCCGGGCTTCGGAGGGTGCCAGAACCTAGGCGAGGAGTTCCGGCAGGG
>JBDHKT010000105.1:0-7116 GCA_039586255.1 Gemmatimonadota bacterium
AGATTCCCGTACGGAGTCCTCATCGCTCCTTGTCGCCCAGATGAACCTCGGCGATCTCCCGGGCGCGCTGCACTAGCCGGGCCGCCTGCCCGGCCGGGACCTCAGCGCGAGTTGCCACGATCACAATCCCGCCTACCACGAGGGATACGGTGAGCCGGGCCACCGCGCTCTCGATGATCATCCCCTGCAGCTCGCCCAGGCCGAGATATGATGCGACGCGGGTCGCCTCGGACTTGGCGCCGTTCAGGGTCACGCCGAGCATCCGATCTGACTCAGCACCCCGACGCGTCATTCGACCCTCCAACAGTTGACCGTCTCCGCCGACCAGCATGATCCCAAGCGTTCCCGGCTGCTCTTTCTCGAGGGCGGCGAAGAGATCGGCGGACGCGGCGCCGTCAGCCGAGCCGGGGGCCACGGCACGTTGCGCGGCCTGGAGCGCCTGCCACAGCTCGGCCACAGTGCTGTCGGCCGGGGCGAGTTCCCGAGCCGCCTTCAGCTCGATCTCCGCGTCGACGTAGCGTTTCTCGTCCAGATAGAGCCGGATCAGCACCAGGCGCGAGGCCACGTGGTCCGGCGCCAACTGTCGCACAATCCCCCACTCGTCCAGCGCCAACTCTCGCTCGCCACGCGCCTCGTATATCAGGCCAAGTTCGAAGTGGGCCTCGACGTGAGTCGGATGACGTTGTAGACCGCGCAGGCAGAGCGCGTTCGGTATCGCCACGCTCCCGGTACGCAGCGGCCAACTCCACAAACGCCGTCGAGTTCGGGTTCGTGGCGACCTCTTCGCTCAGACTCTGCAGCGATCTACGGGTTTTCCCGTCCATCGAATTCGCCCAATACGATCTGCAGTTCGCGCACGGCGTCTATCGCCCGTTCGACAGTTCGCTTGTCAGCGGAATCCGGCGCCATTCGCAGGTATGCCGTCCACTCACGTGCCGCACCCTCGATGTCCCCCAGTCTCAGCCGCACCAGGCCCAACCGCTGTCGAGCTTCGACGGCCAAGGGGTCGATGCCCAGGGTCTTCTCGTATGCCTCAGTGGCACCGAGCCAGTCGCCGGATCGCTCCAGCGCCCTGGCGGTGAGCAGGTGCGCGCGCGGTTCCTCGGGGTGTCGCTTCAGCACCGACGTGATACGGCGCCGTGCCTCGCGCACCTCGCCGCGCTCCAACAAACTCTCCGCCTGATCGAGGGATATTTCGTGCGGTGGTCTGGTCCGGGCGATCTCCTCCTCATCGCCAATCTCGACCAGGCTCAGTTCCGCCAGCCTCGATAAGATCTTACTGACATCGACTTCGTTACGTCCCAGACCCCAGGCGATCGACTTGACGTCGCTCGCACCATCGATACGACCGAGGACCTCCCATTCCTCGGGCGTCAGATCGAGCATGCCGCCCTCGCTGGCCGTATCGGACAAGCGCGGTACGGCCGTTGGGCTCTCGATCGTGGTGGCCAGCGCCGACATCTCATCCGCCCGGCGGGCCCCTTCCATCAAGATCGATTCGACCGGAATCAAGGTGACGCACTCCGCGTCGTCGACATCGCGCTCCTCAAAAGAGAACTTGCCATCCTCCCAGCCCAGGATCTCGTAGGCGGTTTCCTCGACCTGGAACCGGATGAACCTACTCATCTCCGAGGACTCGACGACCTCCATCGACCTTAGGATGTCGGTCCAGGAGCGGCTCGGATCCTCCGAATGGAGCTGGTCGGCCCTGTGAAGATCCGCCTCCGTGATCTTACCCGCATTCAGCAACATGTATCCAAGGCGCGGACTGGCTTCGTCGAGGATCATTCCTACGACAGTGCCGCGGTTGAATATCACTAGCCCGGTGTTCCCCGATGGCTCGCGCACGATCCTCAGCTCACCCGTCTTCCGGGACAGGTGAAGCAGCTGGAAGATGTCGGTCAGCGCGAACTCACGCAGCGAGCCTTCGATCGGCATCAGGCACCGCTCCCTGCAGCTTGACCCTCAAATGCACTACCCATCCCCAACGCGACACGCGCCTGCACCCGGGCGCGAGCGGCATACTCGCTATCCGGCGCCGCCTCGATGAGGCGGCGCCAATAGCCGAGCGCCTCGCGGTAGCGGCCCGACTCGGCTGTGAGCTCGCCCAGCCGAAAGAGCGCGGCGGGCCGCTCCGGATCGAAGCGTACCACCCGGACGAGCGCCTGTTCCGCGTCGCGGCGTTTGCCCTCGGCGAGCAGCGCTTCGCCGAGCAGCACTAGCGCGTCGAGGTTGTAGGGCTCGGTTTCCAAGAACCCCACCAATACATACACAGCCTCACGGCCCCGGCCCTGCCGATTCAGCAAATCGGTGAGCGCCAGGGCACCGTCAGCGTACGTGGGCATGAGCTCGAGTGCCTGTCGAATCTCAGCTTCCGCTTCGCTGAAAGCACCCTCCTCGATCAGGAGGCGCCCGAATTCCACACGCGCCGCCGTGAAATCTGGGTCCTGGGCTATGGCCATCCGGTAGGCATCCCGGGCGCGCCGCCGGTTGCCTACTGCCATCGCGGCCCTGGCGATTTGCCGGTGAACGACTGGGTCTTGGGGAGAGATCTCCGCTGCCAGGTCGAGCACCTCCATCGCTCGCTTCGCGTCACCCGACCGCGTCAGCGCCTCACCGACCATCAGCAGATGTGTTACATCCCGGCCCGCCTTCGGCTGCAAGGCTTCCGCCGCCAACCGCGCCTCCTCGACTCGATCCAGCTGCAGCAGGCAGCGGGTCGCGCCGGCGAGTACTTGGGGATCGTCGGGACGCAGAGCGCGCGCCTCCTCGAAGCGCTCGAGCGCCTCGCCGTAGAGCCCGCGCTGCAGATAGACTTCGCCGATGATCAGCGCGCCTTCCGCCGCATCGCCACCTTCGCGCACCACGCGTGCAGCCTCGGCAAGCGCTCGATCGTATAGGCCGTTGCCAAGATGGTCCCGCGCCAACTCGAACGACTCACTGGCCGCTGCCGCTTCCTCCCCAGGTTCCGGCCCCTCGAGTTCGTGGAAAACCGTCTCCAAATCAGCCGGGTCGAAGTCGAAATCGCGCACGCCTTCATCCTTCGGCGCGACGCGCTCGGGCGCTGCCAGCTCCGGCGCCCACACATCGCCACCCTCGTACTGCAGATCGATCGACAGCTTATAGCGAGGTGCCGTGTAGTAGGGGTCGAGCTCGAGCGCCATCTTCGTCTCACGCAGGGCATCTTCGTGCTCCCCAAGGCGAGCGAGCGCGAAGCTCAGATTGTACCTTGCCGGCGGGTAGTTCGGGTTCGCCTCCACGGCACGCGCAAAAGCGTTGCGCGCCTCAGCGAAGCGGCTTAGTGCCATCAGCGCCGAGCCTAGACCGTTCCAAGCATCCGCACGGCTCGAGTCCACCTTCAGGATCTCGCGGTGCAGCTGAAGACTGCTATCGTGCCTTCCGGTCAGCACCCAGAGCAGCCCGAGATTGAGTCGTGCATCGTCGAGCTCAGCTTGCTTCTCGAGCGCGCGCCGGAACGCGACCTCGGCACCCTCGTCGTCGCCGCGGTGTGCGGCCGCCACACCAATGTTGTTCCAGGCGAGCGCGTACCCTTCGTCGATGTCCAGGGCGCGACGGTAACTCTCCTCGGCTTCGTCCAGACGTCCCGCCTGGTGCAGCGTAACACCGCGCTCGTTCCATACCTTCGGGCTGTCGCTTACTTTGGCGAGCAACGCATCGTATCGCGCCAACGCACCTACTGCATCGCCCTCGAGCAGTGCCAGCTCGGCCTCCGCCTGATCGATCAAGGTAGGGTCTTCGCCCGCCTCGCGTCCGCGTGTGAATTCCTGCCTCGCCTCTTCGTAGAGTCCGCGCGCCCGGAATGCAATTCCCAGACTGTAGTGTGCAAACGCCTTTTGACCTTCGACGCTCGGCGTTGCTGTCTTACCGGTGAGTTCGACGTATTGGGCCGGGCTGTAGCGGTCGAGCGAAAGGTTCGCCTGTGCCTTCGTGGCCGCCGGGTTGAGCTCGGCGGCACGAGCCGCGTGCTCGGCCGCCTTGTCGGCCGCACCGATGTCACCGTAGACGAAGCTCAGCAGATGGTGCACCTCTGCGACGGCGGGATTCAACTGCAATGCCTTACGGAGGTGGGCGATCGCCTCCTCGTTCATCCCCTGGTTGTAGAGGATCTCGCCCAGCGAATAGTAGATGAAGGGGCGATCGGGCTGCAGTTCGCGGGCCTTCTCGTACCATTCTATAGCCCGCTTCAGCTCGCCCCGCTGCTTCTCGGCGGCACCGAGCCGCAACAGGACGCGAACGTTGCCGGGCTTCTTCTCTATCAGCTTTTCATATTGGACGATAGCCTCGTCGAACCGGCCGGTGTTGAAGTATGCCTCGGCGAGGCTGTAGCGGGCGTCGTCGTCATCCTCGCTGGTGCGTAGGCGAGCGATCAGCTCGGCGATGCGACGGTCGTAGTACCCCGTCTGATGGTAGGCAATGTCCAGGTTCCGTCGCGCCACCTCCATCTTACCATCGATGGCGAGCGCGCGACGAAACTGTTCGATCGCCTCCTCGTAGAGGCCCTTCTGGTAAAACACCACTCCCAGGTTGTTGAACGCCCCCGCATCCCCCAAATCGATGCGCTGAGCCAGCGCGCGGAGGATGCGAATATCGCCCTCGGAGTGAACGGTGGTCGTCATGTTCACAACAAGCGAGCAGTCTTCAGTATCACATCAAGACTCGCCGGGTCCGGCAACAAGACGAAATGGCCCGACATGCTCGAGTCGCCGGGCTCGAATCGAAAGCGAGTGTCAAGGATTATCACATACCCCTGCTCAAAGGCGAAGTCGAGGTAAGCGCTGGAGAGGATCGCTGCGCTGAGGTCGATGGCCAGGCTCGGCACCGATGGTATCAGCATCAGCCCCAGCATATCGGCCAGCCCGTTCAGGTAGGCGCCGGTCAAGATGTTGGCTGTCTCTTTGAGGGCCGATTGCTCGAGCTCTGCAAAGACCTTGGTCGTTCGGGGCTCCCTGCCTAGCATCATGTCGGCCAGTTGCAGCGCCAGGCTCTTCTCGAAGAGCAGCAGACTGCGGCCCGTCAAGTCACCCAACACCTGCATCAGCACGGCGGCGACCACGCCGCCGTCACCTACAGCGGAGGCCGCTTCCTCGATCGTGCATAATTCCACCTTCGGCACATCGATCATGATGCGGCGGTTCGTCAGCTGGCTGAGAGCCGTTGCCGCGTGACCTGCGCCAATGTTCGCCATTTCCTTCAGAGCATCACGCTCTTTCTCAAGGAGCTCTCGCTTCGAGTTCATTCACGCCACCCGTCAGTGGTGAATCAGCGTCATCATGACAGATTACCTACGTCCAGCACCAAGGCCGGTCGTCCATCCGGCCGCACGATGGCGCCCGAGAACACCGGGATGGCGCCGCGCGGTGGATCGAAAGGCTTGATCACGATCTCCTCTTCGCCCAGGAACTCGTCGACCGAGACGACCAGTCGCGACTCCCCAAACTCGAGACCCACAAGATTGAGGAAGGCGGCTCCCTCCTTGGACGTTCCGTTTCGTTCGCCACCGGTGAAAAGTGTCTGCAGGCGAGTCAGCGGCACGCGCTCGTCGCGCCAGTGAACCCATTCCCGGCCGTGTGCCCTCTCCACAGCCGTGTCCTCGACCTCGAAGCTCTCGCTCGTGAACGTGGCAGGCAGAGCATACACCTGACCGTCCACTTCAACGATCAAAGCGCGCAGAATCGCCAGGGTAAGCGGGAGATCGAGACTGAATGAGGTGCCGGCACCCGGTTCGCTCCTGAAGCCGACCGAGCCGCCGAGGCCCCGGATCGTAGCCTCGACCACGTCGAGCCCGACTCCGCGGCCGGAAAGCGTTGTGATCTGCGTCGCCGTGGAGAACCCGGGTCGCGCCATTACTCGGAATAGCATCTGGTCAGTCGGTTCCTCACCTTCTCCGAGAAGCCCGTCACGCCTTGCTTTGGCGATCACGCTCTCGCGGTCTATGCCCCGACCGTCGTCGCGTATATTGATCACGACCCGGGATCGCTCGCGCCGTGCGGTGAGCTCGATGCGGCCAATCCGCGGCTTGCCGGCGCGATCGCGTTCGTCCGGCGGCTCGATACCGTGGTCCACAGCGTTACGTAGCAGGTGGACGAGTGGATCGCTGATCGCATCGAGCAGCGAGCGGTCGAGCTCGAGTTGCTTGCCGGATATTTCGAGCTCGATCTCTTTCCCTACCGAACGTGAGGCGTCACGCACGAGGCGTGGGAAGCGATCGAAGATCTGCCAGACGGGCACCATTCGGCTTTCGACAACGTGCGCCTGCATCTCGCCGATGAACCTGCCGGCGCGCTCGACCGCATCCTGCAGCGACTCGGCGCCCAGTTGGTCGGCCAGGGCCTTCAGCTCGCCGCGTAGGATCATCAATTCGCCCATCAGGTTCATCAGTGCGTCGAGGCGGCGGATGTCAACGCGCAGGCGGCTGGTGTCGGACCGCCGCGACGTGATGGCGCCGGCGCGCTGCGGCTCGGCGGCGGGAGCCGGCTGCGCAGCCGCATCCGCTTCCGGTCGCGGTGTCGGCTCAGACGCACCGGCATCGGCCAGTCGCCAGAGCACCAGTCGCTCAATCGCCGCCGACGGATCCGCCGGCGTCTTGCCGGCCACGGTAGCCTCGACCGCACCTTCGAGGAGGTCGGAAGTCTCCAGCAACAGATCGATGACGTCGGTGCTAACCGTTCGCCTGCCCGACCTCAATTCATCGAGCACCGACTCTATGTTGTGGGCGAGTCGCGTCGGCACATCGTAGCCCATTGCCGCCGCCATCCCCTTGATCGTGTGTACCGACCGGAAGATGGCATCGAGGGAGGCCTGGTCCCCAGGCTCCTCTTCTAGAGCAACGAGCGCGCGACCCATCTCCGCCAGATGCTCGCGCGCCTCGGCTGCAAAGAGTTCGGCGTATTTCTGCTGCTGGCTCATCCCAACAAGCGTTGCACCGCCTCGAGTACCCGAGAGGGTTGGAAGGGTTTGACGACGAAATCTCGGGCACCGGCTTGAATGGCCTCCACTACCAATCCCTGCTGACCCATGGCGCTACACATCAAGATCCTGGCGTCGGGATCGAACTGAATGATCTCACGAACCGCATCGATCCCACCCATGTCGGGC
>JBDHKT010000106.1:0-6416 GCA_039586255.1 Gemmatimonadota bacterium
GGCGTCCGCGTTTCCTTCGATCCGGAACGCGAGCGCGTCTGGTCAGTCTGTGACCGCTGCCACGGCTGGAGCCTCTGGCCACAGGATGACGGCCACGAGGTGCTCCCCCGGCTAGAGCGCGCCGCGGTCGACCGCGCCCACCTGCTCTACCAGACCGAGAACGTCGCGTTGCTCGACGCGAACGGGCGCGAGTTGATCCGCATCGGGCGGACTCAGCTACCCGAGGAAGCCTGGTGGCGCTACGGCCGCCAGCTGAGGCGCCGCCGCGCCGCCTACCGCAGCCGGCTATCCTTGTTGGGCGCCGCGACCTATGCGGCCGTTTCCTACGTCGGCTCGAACGTCGGCCTCTCCAGGATTACCGGCGACTTCTATCCGTCGGACGATCTTCACGCCGACATCATGCGCTGGAGGTGGTTCGGCCGAGAGGCCTGGGCCGGCCGCGCGCCATGCCCCCAGTGTCGCAGCGTCCTGATCCGACTCTTCTTCTTCCGGACGAGGTTCCTGATCTTGCTGCCGTCCACCGAGCGCGGGCCGTCTATCGCCCTGCCCTGCAGCCGCTGCGACCCCTGGACCGTCGACAAGGTCCACCGCCTCGACGGCGCCGCCGCCGAACGGGTGCTGCGCCGCGTACTCGCCTATCACAACGTCCAGGGCGCCTCGCAGGACGAGCTGGCCGACGCCATCCGCCTCATCGAGGACGCCGGCTCGGCGGAGAACCTGGTGAGCGGGCTGGCGGCGGAGCGGCGCTCGCTTTACGGCCTTGGGCGCATACGCCGCCTCGCCTTGGAGATCTCGGTGAACGCCAACGTCGAGCGCCGGCGGCTCGCCGGCGAGGCCGCCGAGCTCGAGGCGGGCTGGCGGCAGGCCGACGATATCGCCGGGATCATTGAGGAAGAGCTGGCCTAGGCCCGATCGAACGCCGTCACTCGGCCCGCAACACTTCCATCGGATCGACCCCGGCAGCGCGGCGGGCCGGCAGGTAACTGGCGACGACGGCGACTCCGGTGAGGCCCGCGGCGACCGCCAGGAAGGTGAGCGGATCGAACGGGCTCACCCCGAACAGCAGCCCCGCCATAAGGCGCGTGAGACCGAGCGCCAGAGCCAGGCCGATGGTCACCCCGATCGCGGAAAGGACCAGGCCCTGCCGTACCACCATGACCTTCACCTGCGCTGCCTGCGCACCCATGGCCATCCGCAGACCCATCTCCCGGCTCCTCTGACTCACCGCGTAGGAGATCACGCCGTAGACGCCGATGATCCCCAGGAGGAGGGCCACGCCCGCGGCGACGCCGAGCAACACCAGGGTGAAAGACGTGCGGGCGATGGACTGGCCCATGAGCTCCTCGAGCGACTGGAGTCCGCGCACGGGAAGGTTCGGGTTGATCTCCCAGATGGCCGCCCGAACCTCATCCAGGAACCCGACCGTGCCGATCCGATCGCTTCGTATCGCGTACCCCATTCCCCGCCAGGTCCGAACCTGGTCGGGCGGATCCCCTTCCCAGAACGCCAGGGTGACCTGGGGCCAGTAGACCATCAGCGGCGGATCCTGGCTCAGTCCATCCTCTCTGACGTCGGCTACCACGCCGACGACCTCATACCATCGGGGCGGTTCGGATCGAACCGAGACCCCCTGGCCCAACGCCGCCTGCGGCGAGCCCCAGTACTCCCGGGCCAGGCTCTCGGAGACCAGCACCGCCGGGGCGCGCTCGCGAACGTCCTGCCAGGTGAGCGTGCGGCCCAAAAGCAGCGGGATCTCCAGTGTCTCGAGGTATCCGCCGCCGATCCACTTGTGCCGGCGTATCGACGCCGGCTGGTCACCAGTGTAGTCGAACCCGTCCACGTAGACCGGATTGACGTTTCCGTTTCCGTCCATCGGGACGGCGGTGCCAAACGCGACCGACTGCACACCGGCGATCTCCGCCAGGCGGTGCGCGATGCGCTCGTGAGTCGCGGCGACCTCCGCCGCGTCCGCTACCTCTTGCCCCGGGATGAAGAGACGCAATGCCAGAACGTTTTCGGGATTATGGAACCCGGGGTCCACCCGCCAGAGCGAAACGAAGGTGCGGAACATCAGACCCGAAGCGATGAGCAGCACCAGGGCCAGTGCCATCTGGCTCACCGCCAGCGCGTTCTGCGCCCGCTGCCGTCGCTTGCCGGTCGTTCCGCTGCGACCGCCCTCCTTGAGGGCGTCCACCGGCGCCGCCCGACCGTGCCTCAGGACCGGGAACATCCCGAAGAAGGCGCCGGCGCCCAGCGAAACGATGAGCGCGAAGGCCAAAACGCCCCAGTTCATCGTGACCTCGTCCAACCGGGGAAGGTTAGCAGGTCCCGCAGCGACCAGCGCATCCAACCCGAAGTTGGCGAGAGCGAGACCGCCGACGCCACCCAGCACGCCCAGCGACAGGCTCTCTTTCAGGTACTCCCAGCCGATCCGGCCGCGGCTCGCGCCCATGGCGCTGCGGATCGCCATCTCTGTTTCCTTGCCGTCGGACCGCACCAGGAACAGGTTGGCCACGTTGGCGCAGGCGATGAGCAGGACGACCCCCACACCGGCCATGATGATCCAGAGCAGATTCGCCACGGAACCCACGAGGTTGTCCTTGAGAGGCTGAATGTTCGGAGTGTAGCGCGCCCGTTCCGAAAAGTCCGCCACCGGCCCACCCGGGAATTTCTCGAAGGCCAAGGGCAACAGGCGCGCAGCATCCGCGTTCGCCTGCTCCAGGGTCACACCGTCGCGCAATCGCGCCACGCCTCCAAACCCGATGTTCCCCACGAACAGGGTCGACCGGTCATAACGAAGAGGAAAGATCAGAAGCGGATTCGACCCGAGGCTCTGCAGGTTCGCCGGCATGACACCGATGATCTCCCAGGTCTGGGCGTTCGCCTCCATCGTCTGCCCCACGACGCCCGGGTCTCCCCCGAAGCGGCTCTGCCAGTAGCCGTAGCCCAGCAGCACGACGTTTGGCGATTGAAGCTCCTCATCCTCCGGCGTGAAGATCCGGCCGAGGACGGGACGCATACGCAACGCCCGGAAGACCCCGCTCGTCACCCAGAGGATCCTCACCGCTTCCGGCGCCCCATCCCCGGTGATCGTCGCCAAGCTCGGCGTGTACATCCCGATGTCCTCGAAGACCTGGTTCTCATCCTCGTAGGTGAAGTGCCAGGCAGCGCACTGACCCGCGTTCTGGACCCCCAGTGCCGGCGCGCTATGGCTCACCGATACCAAGCGGCCGGCTTCCTCGTACGGGAGCGGTGAGAGTATGATGGCGTCGAGCAGAGTGAAGATGGACGTCGTGGCTCCGATACCCAGCGCCAAAACGAGTACGACCACGGCGCTGAACAGCGGCCGCTTTGCCAGCGAGCGGACGGCGAAGCGCAGGTCCCGGCCCAGGTCGGCAACGAAGGTCCACGCACCCCCTTTGCGCCGTGCGCCTTCCTCACGAGCATCCATCCACCGGCCCAACTGCGCCCGCACGCGCGCCGGCTCGCTGCGCAGCAGCTCGTCCGCTGCCAGGCCGGTGTCACCCAACCAGGCCTCGACCTCGGCCTCCGCCTCTGCCTCGCTCGCGCCCCGGGCCAGCGCCTCCCGGTAGATGTCCTCCAGATGATCCGCCAGCTCCGAGATCATCCGCTCCTCCCGGTGACCCTTCATTCCGGGTAGTGACAACCGCTCTCTCAAGTAGCTCTTCCAGTCAGGCATGGCTCACTCCGATCACCTGGTTCACCATTGCCGAAAAGGCCATCCACTCCTGCCGCTGCCGGGTCTCAACCTCTCGTCCCCTACCCGTCAGCGTGTAGTAGCAACGCCGTCGCTCACCCTTCCGCTCCACCCAGCGGCCCTTAATCCACTTCCGTTCTTCCATCCGATATAGGACCGAGTAGAGGGTGGAAACCCGGAACTCGAGCTGGCCCCCGGAAAGCTCCTCCAGCAGCTTCCCGATCTCGTAGCCGTGGCGGGCTCGTTCCCGCAGCACGGAGAGGATCATCAGCTCAATGCTCCCGCGCTTCAGATCGGCGCTGAACATGTGGGACCTCCGGTCGGCGATGTCGGTGGACTACTTCGCCACACGATACTTCGCGTGGCGAACTATCACCACTATAATACTTAGATCGCCCCGACGCAAGAAAGGTTGGACTCGAGGAAGCGAGCGACCGTACGGCCTCCACCGGCGCGGAACGCCGGGCGGGAGAGGAGCTGTGGTCGCCGGTTAGACGTCTGCAGACGGGATCTCGGGCAGTCCTGTTAGCATCAGTTCACGGTGAGTACCGCCTCGGGATTCCGGTAGACGATGCGGCCGTTGAATAGCGTCATCTCGCAGCGCAGATCTCTGATCTCGGCTGCCGGCACGTCGTAGAGGTTCCTGTCCCACACGGCGAGATCGGCGTACTTGCCCACCTCGATCGAGCCGATCTTGTCCTCGAGAAAGAACTGCCTGGCGCTCCAGATGGTGTACGACCGTAGCGCGGTGTCGACGTCTACCGTCTCGTCTTTCCCAAAGGGGTGCGGCCCATACACGCCTAACAGCGTCTCGCGGGCGACGGAGGCCCAGAGACCGTAGCGCGCCGCGAACGGCGTGACGTAGTAGTCGGATCCCTGTGCCCAGCGGATGCCCTTCTCCAGGTAGGTCCGGAACGGATTGAGCCGCTGCGACCGTTCGGGGCCGAAGTTGCCGGCGTAGGTATCGCCAATCCACCACATGAAAGTGGCGGACGGTTCCGGATAGGCGGCGTCGTAGGTACCCTGCAACTCCGCCATCAGATCGATGGCGTGATCGGTCGGAATGTTGGCGTGAATGATCCCGTGTCGCAGCCCGGCAACGGGGTTCGCTCGCAGAGCGGACGCGTAACTATCCACTATCCAGTCGATAGCCCGATCACCGATCGCATGGACGCTCACGTGAAGGCCTGCGTCGTGGAATATGCGGATCTGTTCTCTGACTAGCTCGGGATCATCCACCGGATAGCCGCGATTCCCCGGATCCAGGTCGTCGAAGTCCTTGTTCCAATCGTCGTACAGCCAGGCCGTGCGGGCCCCACCGCTCCCGTCGAGATAGAGCTTGACGCCGCCGGAAATCAGATGATCGTCTCCGGTCGAGTCGTACGGCTTGGTGAACAAGGCGACGCGCTCGACGAGGCGACGCCCGCCACTCCAGAGGACGAACACCCTGACGGTCAGGTCGCCGGCGGCCAAAACATCCTGATAGGCTTCCCACGTATCCCCCCCGATGCCCGGGTCCTTCACGCCCGTCATGCACTCCGCGTTGAATTCGCGGGCGAGCTCCCGTATGCCGGCACGCCACTCGTCCGGGCTGAACTCCGGGATCAGGCCCGAAACGAGGTCCTGCGCCGACACCATTAGAACACCGGTGGGGACGCCGTTGGAATATCGATCGATCGTGCCGCCCGGCGGATCGGGGGTGTTCTGGTCGATGCCCGCCAACCGGAGGGCGCGGCTGTTCGCCGCTCCGTAGTGGCCCATCGTATGGCTGAGCCAGACGGGATTGTCCGGCGCGACTGAATCGAGATCGGCTGCGTAGATGTAACGCAGCTCGGAGAGCTTGCCCTCGTCCCACCCGGCTCCGTGAATCCAGTCGCCCGGTTCCTTTTGATCGACCTGCGCCGCCACCAGGGCGACGACATCGGTGACGCTCTTTACATTCGGATAGCTCAGGTCCAAAAGGTAGAGGCTTCTAGTTCCCCCATAGGCGAAGTGTGCGTGCGCATCGAGCAGGCCGGGGGTGACCGTGGAGCCCTCGAGATCGATTCGCGTAGTTCCGGGACCGACCCATCGCTCGACCTCGCGGTCCGTCCCCACGGCGACGACTTTGCCATCCTTGACGGCTACCGCACCGGCGATGTCGTCCTGGGAATCCAGCGTGATGATGGTGCCATTCAGGAGCACGAGATCTGCTTCCGTCCCACTCTCGAGGCCGGAGCAGGCCAGAAGATTCAGCACGCAGAGCACCGCGAGGGTGGTGTCGATCGCCAGGGGTAGTTCTGTGACAGCCGGGGAGCGCCGCATTCGTTCCGCCTCCATCGGACGGCGACAGTAGAGCGAGACCGGCTCAAGAATATCAGCGCGAACCGCCCCGAGACCAGAGGAAGATCCGGTGGGGTTGCAGGGTCGCGGCCGTCGGTCCCAGACTGTCACGGCATCCATGCCCAACCTGCTGTACTTCTCGTACCGTGCGATCATCTGCCCACAGCAACCGGAGGGACCAGCATGATCCGCAGAATACTCGCGCTCGCCGCACTGCTGGTGAGTGCCGGGATAGCCGGATGTTCGGAGGGAGATGGGACATCCGAACTCATCCAACCCTCGGAGTGGTGGCGCGTACACCCGCGCCCCGTCTACGCCACGCTGGAGAGGGTCGGGACCTATCAGGAGTGGTTCGACGTCTACCGTTTGGCCGAGG
>JBDHKT010000107.1:0-6413 GCA_039586255.1 Gemmatimonadota bacterium
CGACCGGGGACCCGGCGACCCTTCGGTCCCCGGCCGGAGTACTCTTCTGTTCAGCCGACTACTGTCCTTCGACTCTTTTGCCCGTCCACTCGGTCTCACCGCGCGGCGTCTGCATCGTGCCCTTCGCGGTGTCGCCCTCGACCGTTCCGGTGTAGACCATCTCGAAACTCTGGTCACCTCGCGCGAAGGTCATCGTGAAGGTGATCTTGTTACCTTCCACCGAACCCTCGAGCGGCATGGAGCCCATCTGCGTCTCCATCGTACCGGTGAGCATGGTGCCGTCCTGCTCGAACGTGATCGTCCGAGTCATCGTGCCGCGAGGCGACTCGGATGTGATCTCCCAGACTCCCGTCATGTCCACCGTCGGCTCCTGGGCGACCGCCCGGTCCCCAAATGCAACGGTCATCAGGGGTGCGAGAAGCGCGCCGGCCAAAACCACGTGTGCCTGCCTCATAGGAAGACCTTCCTTTCTTGCCAATCCGATCCGCGTGCTGTGCGTCTGCAGTCAAACAGCTGGAGGGCGAGGAGCGTTGTACCCTCGAATCGCTAGAGAACCGCGCCCGTTGACATCCCGTTGACGGTCAAAGTCCACCTTGTCCATGGGGAGCCGCCTGATCTTGCCCGCTGTAGCTGCACGTAGCTACATACAAGTCATGAAAGTCGTGGGAATCCGAGAACTGAAGAGCCGACTTAGCGAGTACATCCGCATGGTGCGCCGCGGTGAGGAAATACTCGTCGCCGACCGGGGAGTGGTGGTTGCGGAGCTCAGGAAGCCGGGCACGGAGGTTGAATCACCCTATCCGGCGCTGGTCGAGCTGGCACGCCGCGGGAAGGCGCGCCTCGGCGCCGCTAATCGCCCCGACCTGTACCCATCGTTGGATCCGGCGTTAGCCGAAGGCGAAGCTGCACGACTGCTCGACGAAGAGCGAGGCGAGCGTTGAAATTCTTTGGAGCATCCTAGCCAAATCCGAGTGGGCGTCGTGCTCAGCCCCCCTGCACGCTGTGGGAAACGACGACCTCTCGTTCTTCCAGATACGACATGAGGGTCTCGTAGAGGTCCCCGCAGAACAGGTCCTCGGGGAAGAGGCACCCAACACGGTCGATCTTCCCGGCGGCGATCAGCTGTGCTGCGATGGAAGCTGGAAAGCACGTGGTACGCGCCATCGATGTCAGGTGGGTCTCCGGATCATAGTGGTCCACCATCTCGAACACGTGGGCCTCAACACTACCCTTCTTCTTCCCTTCCACCACGACCCTCAACAACGTCGCATCACGCTCGTCACCGCGGGACAGTAATACGCCCAGCAGGCTTTCGAGCACATGGCGGGGAGCGAGGTTCACTCCGCGGACCTCGATCGGTTCGCGAGAGAACAGGCCGCACGCCTTCAGAGTCTCGATCGCCTGCGCGTGGCCAGGGAAGCGGACGGTCTTTTCGACCAGCTCGCGCTCGACGCGCTCGCCCATCGTATGTGTTAGCGAGTTCAAGCCGTCGGTGTAGAAGCACGCCATCCGGTCGAAGGGAGGGGGGAAAGCAATGGCTTCGAGGCCCGAGAGCGGAGCGACCTCTTGCACATGCCCGTCCACTTTGATCACCGCTGGACGCTCGTAAGCATTGAGGACGCTCTCGATCGCGAACACTACGCGGTAGTTGAGCGGAGGTTGAGGATGCAGCGGAACACCGCCCACGTAGATGCGGGCGGTTTCCGTCTCGTCGAGCGCGTCCACGGCCCGCCCCACGCAGACGTTGCTGATGCCCGGGGCCACACCCATGCCCGAAATCAGACAGATCCCCTGGGCTCGCGCGGCCTCGTCATGCGTCAGCCTGCCATCCGTGCCCGAGCCCACCAGGTCCACGAAGTGGGCGCCGCTCCTCACGGCCGCGGCGAGAGCCGGTAGGCTCTGAGCGTGGGGGAGCGCGCCGAGGACCACGTCGCTGCCCCGGAACGCGGACTCGCTTCGATCCTCCTCCGCTATATCCAGATCGAGCAGCCTCAGTCGCTCGCTCGACACGATGCCCGCGGCACGCTCCAGCTGCGCCGAGCTTCGGTCTGCGAGCGTGACCGTGTGCTCCCGGTCGCTCTCTATGAGATCCTTGGCCAGGGCAGCCCCCATCATGCCGGCGCCGAGCACGAGGAAGTCGCTCATCCTTCCCTCCTAGAAGATCCCGAGAATCGCATAACACGCCGCCGCCAGCGCAGCCACGGCGAGGGCGTACGGCAACTGTGTCTTAACGTGGTCCATGTGGTCGCAGGCGCTACCCAGGGACGACAGCACGGTCGTATCCGAGAGCGGTGAGCAGTGATCCCCGAACACGGCTCCACCTATGGTGGACGCGACGGTTCCAAGAACGAGCGTCGTCACCTGCCCTCCGCTGAACTCGAAGGCGAGGGGCACCGCGATGGGTATCATGATAGCGAAGGTACCCCACGATGTACCGGTAGCGAAGCTCACGAACGCACTGATGGCAAAAGCGAGGATCGATAGCAGCGCCGCCTCTTTATGCCGGCCTGCACCGCTCTCATGATGCCGCGGAGGTCATCGACCTTCTGCAGATACATCGTGACACCCAAGGCGACTGCGGCAAGCATGAAGCCTTCCAGCACGCGGGCTTGCCCGGTGGCCGCGAAGGTCGCGCCGTTGACGGCGATCACGATGAGCACGGGTGCGACGAAGTTGAGCCAAACGTTGGCCCGGCCGCTCTCCGACGGCGACAAATCGGTCAACTCGGAACTCATCATCGGGACCGAGCCGGGCCGAAGCACCTCCCCCGTTTCCAGCGCCCTGCGTTCGGCACTCCTCATGGGGCCGAATTCGGGGATCACACCCCGGGCGATCAGCAGCACAATTACCACCGACAGCAGTGCGTAGAAATTGAACGGAATCGACCGGACGAACAGCGACATGGCGTCGTCGCGGCCCACGACCGGGCCGATACCTATCAGCAGGCCGCTGATGAACACGGCCCATCCAGTGATCGGAGCGAGCACGCTCACCGGCGCGGAGGTGGAATCACAGATGTAGGCGAGCTTCTCCCGGGAGACGCGTGCCCGATCCGTCATGTCGCGCATCACGGGCCCGACGAACAGTGGGCTGAAGTAATCGCTGCAGAAGATGAAGAGCCCGAGTCCCCAGGCCAGAGTTTGGGTCCCTTCCCGCGTCCTCGTCCACGGTCTCACTCGCTGCGAGAACATCCGCACCGCACCACTCCGCTGATAGAAAGCGACGAGAATCCCGATGCAGAACTCCACCAGGCAAATCCACATGAAATCGCGGTTGCCCAGCGCGGTTACCAATAGCTCCGGAAAGCCCGCGAGTCCCTGGCCCATGAGCAAGACACCCGCGAAACAAGCAAGGGCGAGGGAGAACACGGCATCGCGAGTCAGGAACGCGAGCGCGATGGCCAAAAGCGGCGGGACCAGCGAGAGCCAGCCGTAGCTCAAAGCCGGACTGCCTTGACGTGGTCCAAGAGTTCGGTCACGGGAAGTGAAGTTTGCCGGGGCCTCGGCCTAAGCTAGTGATCGCCGCCGGCATAGATCAGCGTCGATTGTGATCGCCGCCCGGCCGCCGCATCTTCCCAACCGTGCCGGTCAACCGTAAGCTGGGCCGACCCCGACGACGTAGCCACATACTGGAGCACGCCGAATGTTGATCGATCCCGCTGATGTCGCGATCTGCGTCGCAGACGACGAGGTGAGAGACCCGCAGGCGTCCGCACCGACCTCCACGCCGATCGTTCAGACCTCGCTCTTCACATTTCCGAATTTCCAGATGCTGGTGGATGCGCTCTCCGCCGAAACGCGGCACCACGTGTACACGAGAGGCCGGAACCCGACGGTCGAAGCTGTCGAACGGAAGCTCGCGGCACTGGAGCGGGGCGAGGCGGCCAAGTGCTTCGGCTCGGGCATGGCGGCGATCAGCGCTGTGATGCTCGGGCTGCTGAAGAGCGGAGATCATATTCTCTTCGTGAACAATACCTACGGCCCGACGCTCCAATTGGCCAAGCACCTTCGGCGCTTCGGCATCGAGCACGACGTACTTCTCGATCTCGACGTCGAGCCGTTCGAGCGGGCCCTGCGGCCCAACACGCGCCTGGTCTGGCTAGAGAGCCCGGGCACGATGCTGTTCCGCGTCCTCGACATCGCCGCGCTGACGTCCGTGGCCCGCGAGCGGGGCATCCTCACCTGCATCGACAACAGCTGGGCCACACCGCTCTACCAGAAGCCGCTCACGCTGGGCGCCGACATCGTGGTGCATTCGTGCACGAAGTATCTGGGCGGTCACTCCGACCTGCTGGCCGGCGCCGTGGTGACCACAGCGGAGAGGATCGAGGAGCTTTTCTACCGGGCGTTCTTGCTCAACGGAGGGATCTTGGCGCCGTTCGACGCCTGGCTGTTGCTTCGCGGCCTGCGGACTCTGCCGGTTCGTCTCCGCCAGCATGAGGCCGATGCGCTCCGCGTCGCGGAATTCCTGAAGGGCCACCCGGCGGTTCGCCGGGTGAACCATCCGGCGTTCGCGGATGACATGGTCCCGGTGGAGAGGCAACTGACCGGATACACGGGCCTCCTCAGCTTCGAGCTGGTGCGGGGAGACTTCGAGAGCGTTCGCAAGTTCATCGACGGCCTGGAGCGGATCCGCATCGGGATCAGCTGGGGTGGGGTGGAGAGCCTGGTCACCTCACCGAACCGGGGCAGCAACGGTCCGCAGCTCGACGCCCAACGGATTCCACACGGCATGGTGCGCCTGTCCGTCGGCCTGGAGGGCAGCGATCTCCTGATCGAGGATCTGGCCTCCGCACTGGCGGAAGTGACATGACCCGGGCTCGAACCAAGAGACCGCTCAAGCTCGGCGCGGCGATCTTACCGATCGTCACGATGCTGGTCCTCTTCGCACTGGGGGCCGCGTTTCTCGAACTGAGCAGCGAGCTGCTGATCGCGGTGCTGCTCGGCTCGGCGGCGGTGGCCGGCTTCGTCGCCGTGCGACACGGCCACTCCTGGGACGACATCCAACGCTCGACCGGCGAAAAGCTGGCGTCGGTTCTGCCGGCGCTGCTCATCCTGCTGGCGATCGGCATGCTGATCTCGACCTGGGTGCTCTCCGGTACAATCCCCTACATGGTCTACTGGGGCGTGCAGCTGGTGAGCCCACGGTTCCTGGTGCTCACGGCGTTCTTCGCCACGGCGATCATGTCGCTGTTCACGGGAACGTCCTGGGGATCGGCGGGAACGATCGGAGTGGCGCTGATGGGAACGGCGGCGGCGCTCGACGCCCCGCTGGCCGCCACGGCAGGAGCGGTCGTATCGGGAGCCTACTTCGGCGACAAGATGTCGCCGCTGTCGGATTCGACGAACATCTGCGCCATCGGCGCTGGCGCCCCGCTCTACACTCACATCCGCCACATGCTGTACACAGCCGTCCCATCGTTCGTGCTGGGGCTGATCCTGTACACGCTGGCGGCGCGGCTGGCGCCTGTGACGTCCGACGGGATACCCGAGAGCGCCCGCGCGTTGCTCGCCGACCTCCGGACGGTGTACAACCTGCACTGGGTCGTCCTAGTGCCGCCCGCCATCGTCATCTGGAGCATCATCCGCCGCATGCCACCCGCGCTCGCCATCTCATTGTCGTCGCTGGTCGCTGCGGTGATCGGAGTCGTCGTCCAGGGGTTCAGCGTGCAGGACGCGCTGGTCGCGGGTGTCGGCGGCTTCCGAGCGGACATGGTGGGCTCGGTTGGAGCCGATGTAGGTACGCTGGGCGAAGCGTTCACGACTCTCGTGGAACGCGGCGGTCTCTACGGGATGGCCAACACGCTCATCGTGGTCATCTCCGCGTTCCTCCTGGCCGGCGCGATGGACGCCTCGGGCGCGCTCAACCTGCTGATCGACCGGATGCTTCAGTCCGTCCGCTCGGTTTTCGGCCTGATCGCCGCGACCATGGCGGCCGGCGGAACGATGATCGCGCTGACGAGCCACGGCGGTGTCACCGCCCTGGTGATCGGCGGTCTGTTCCAGAAGGCGTACCGCGAGCGCCGGCTCGCTCCAGAGAACCTCTCGCGCTCGCTGGAAGACTCGGTGACGATCACCGAGCCGCTGATGCCGTGGACGGTGTCGGCCGTCTTCATGGCAACCACGCTGGGCGTGCCCACGATCCAGTACGCGCCCTGGGCGATCTTCTGTTACGGGGGCCCGGTGTTCTCGCTGCTGCTGGCCGGATTGTACAGGCGGACGCGGTTCGGTCTTCGACCGCTCGAACCGACGCCTGCCTAGCGTTGCCTCTGAGCGCCCAACCCCGTAGCCTGTGTCCCAACAGCCCCACGCATTCCTCGCTCTTCTTCCAGGAGGCGTTCCGTGACACAGCCGCGCCACAGCATCCGTCGGGCCGCCCTCATTCTGCTGGCCCTCGTCCTGAGCGCGCCGGCG
>JBDHKT010000108.1:0-6402 GCA_039586255.1 Gemmatimonadota bacterium
GGGGCTGATCAGCGATCAGGACTACGATGTGATCTCCGCAGAGCTCCCCACGATGTATGCACCCATCGAAGAGCGGAAGATCCTTCGGGGGGACCAGATCTACTACCGCGTCCACGGCGACACGGTGCGGACCGTTTACCAGGGCGCGGACGGCGAAATGCTCGTCGATCATACGGAGATCGGCCCAGAGCGGCGTATGGCGGTCATAGGTGGCTACTTCGCGCCAAAGTCGAGCTTCCGCGAGAAGCTGATCGAGTCGCTGTTCGAGCCGCGCCGCTGAAGAAATAGCTAGGACCAAAGCCGGGTCTGAGCCCGGTTCGACATATCGTCAGCTGAAGAAGGAGGTTGCCATGTTGAGGTTGTCGCCGCTCATCGGCGGAACGCGACGGCTGGTCCTGCATGCTGGGCAGTACGGCCTTCTGCTGGGTCCCGTTCGACGAGCCTTGCTCGAACCCGCTGCGGCAGCCAGCGACGAGGCACTCCGCCTTCTCGTCTGTTACTACGGCGAGCGTCTATGGGCGGCGAGGCTGATCGCGGGCACCTGCGGAAATCTTTCGGCGCGCCTACGCGACCACGAGACCGTCTACATCACGCCCCGATCCACCAACAAAAGTCGCCTCCGCGTACCCGATATCGTGCGCGTCTCGCTTCGGGCAGGAAGCCGGAGCGTCGGCCGGGCCAGCGTGGAGTTTCCAATGCACCGCGCGTGCTATCTGGCGAGCCCCAAAGTGGGCGCCGTCATTCATACTCACGCGCCGGCGCTGACTGGACTGGGGCTACGAGACATCGATCTCGAGAAGCTTCTGCCAGAAGCGGTTAAGGCTCTGGGGAAAATCGCCCGCATCACGTACGTTTCTTCCGGTTCGGAGAAGCTCGGCCGTTTGGTGGCGAACGCGGTGGTCGACGGAGCGACGCTCATGCTTCTAGAGAATCACGGTGCAGTGAGCGTGGGTCGTAATCTCGCCGAGGCTTACGAGCGCATGGAACTCGGCGAGTTGACGGCCAAAGCTGCTCTGCTAGGCTCCGGCCGGCGCACGGAGGAGTGATTATGAAGCGAAAGCTGCTGCTCATTACGGCCCTGCTCCTGTTACAAGGAGTGCTGTCGCCTGCGGTAAGCACCGCGCAGGAGGAGTTGCCGGTCTATTTGTGCGACCGGGGAGAGGGTGTGGCCACTTCGATGTTCGGGACGTACATCGAGAGAGGCGAGTTCCTCATCTACCCGTTCTATGAGTACTACCGGGATAGCAACTTCGAGTACGAGCCTGCGGACTTCGGCTTCGGATCGACGGAGGAATTCCGCGGGAGCTACCGGGCACACGAGTTTCTATTGTTCTTCGGCCTGGGCATCACCGACTGGCTCGCCGTCGAGTTCGAGGGGGCAGTCATCGATGCCACCCTCACGAGGGCAGCGGGTGACACTACGTCAGGTATGCCGGATGAGCTGGCGGAATCCGGGCTCGGCGACGTTGAGGCACAGCTGCGCTGGCGGTGGTCAAGGGAAACCGCGGGCCGTCCCGAGTATTTCAGCTACTTCGAGACCGTCTTCCCACTGCAGAAAGACAAGCTTCTGATAGGCACCCGGGATTGGGAATTCAAGCTCGGGGCCGGTGTGGTCAAGGGCTTCGCCTTTGGGACCTGGACGGTTCGAGCTGCCATCGCCTACGACGGGGCAGAAAACAAGTTCGAGTTAGGGGAGTATGGGCTCGAGTATCTCAAGCGCTTCTCGACGCTGCTTCGCACCACCGTGGTGGTGGAGGGGTCCGAGGACGAGATCGAGTTGATCCTCGATGCACAATTCCATCTCAGCCCGCGCGTCTTCGTGAGATTGAATACCGGCATCGGTCTGACATCGAAAGCTACGGACCTGGCACCGGAGTTCGGTGTCATGTTCTCGATTCCGCTATACTAGAGCCGTCAACATCACATTGTGATTTGGGTGTGACGGTTATCCGGTCCTCGGCTGGAGGCTCACCGTGAAGCATCTACGACTAGTGCGCGCAGTGGCGGCAATTATGTTCTCCGCCCTCGTCGGCTGCGGCGAGCCGGCGGAGGAGTCGGCGGAGACCTATGCGCCGGCTATCGAGGCGACACGCTTCGTGGCGAACGTGGACAACCAGTACTTCCCGCTGGTTCCCGGCACCGCGTTCGTTTACGAGACCCCGGATGGTGCCGAACGTGTCGAAGTACGCGTGATAGAAGAGACAAGAAGCATACTGGACGTGACCTGCACGGTCGTCATGGTTCGCGAGTTCGAAGACGGGGAACTGGTGGAGGAAACCGCCGACTGGTATGCCCAGGACATGGACGGCAACGTCTGGTACTTCGGGGAAGACACGAAGGAGTACGAGGACGGGGAAGTCGTGAGTACGGCCGGCTCCTGGGAAGCGGGCGTGGACGGGGCCCGACCGGGAATAATTATGCAGGGAGCGCCGGCAGTCGGGGCGTCATACCGGCAGGAGTACTACGCCGGAGTGGCCGAGGACATGGGGGAGATTCTCAGCCTGGAAGAGTCCGTCACGGTTCCGTACGGATCATTCGAGCGTGTGCTGAAGACTAAGGATTGGACACCGCTCGAGCCCGGTGACGTCGAGCACAAGTATTATGCTCCGGGCGTCGGGGTAATCCTCGAGGTCGAGGGTGACGACCGGCTCGAGCTCGTAAGCGTGTTGACTGCCTAGCCCGTGCCTACCTTCAGCACGATGAACCCGGAAGCGAACTCCCAGTCTTCCGCCACCAGTGCCGCGATAGGCAATTCTATCCCGTCGCCTCTCTCGATGAGATCGCGCCGGCCGGTCCAGCTGTAGGAGGCGCCGATCTCTATCGACGCCTTGCGGCTGAGCCGGATGTTCAGGCCGGCGTGGGCGCCGCCACCGAACTGCTCGGACGAGAGGTCGTCGAAGAAGCCGTCGGGCTCGCGGAAGGTCAGGGTGTTCCACTGGCCGCGCACGCCGACGAACGGCTGCAGTTTTTTGTCCCGGCGGAAGTAGCGCGTCAGGTCGAGGAAGAACTCGAAGTACTCGTTGCTGCCCTGGAAGCCGGCGAACTTCTCCAGGAAGACCAGGTCGGCGCCGGCGGTGAGCTCCCAGCCGGAAGAGTAGAGGCTCGCCGCGACGCGGGGACCGTCGCCTTCCACGGCATAGGCCTCCGTGCCGTTGAGCACGTCCATCTGCCACTCGGCCTCGCCGGCGACCCAGCCGACGGTGAAGTACAGCCCGTTCGGCCGGCTGCGATCGCGCCGTTCGCTCCAGCCGTCGCCGTCGCTTACCACCTCCGACCTCGGGGCCGAGCCCAACCGCAGCGCGAGCCTCAACGGCACGGCTTCGCCGCCGCGCACCCTTACCGTCAGGGTGTCGGACGAGTGCGAGCCGCGCTCACCCCAGATCAGGTGCTCGCCTGCGGCGACCTCCTGAATGGTCAGCGCCTCGCCGGTGCTGCAGCCCCCGATCAGGCCGCCGCGCTCGTAGTCGAGGTACACCTGGATACCGTCGTGCACGCAGGTGACGACGATGTCGCCAGGATGCTCTGTGAGGTTGGCCTTGATGCTGTACTCTTCCTGATGCTCCAAAGCGAAGTTCCGGGTGTACGGATCGAAGCCGACCCTTTCGATGCGTACCTGGTGGCGGCCGGCGTCGATGTCTCTACCCACCCAGGGCGTCGTGCCGACGAACACGTCGTCCAGGTAGACGTGGGCGTCCGCGGCGTTCGACATGACGACGACGGTACCCACACCGCGGGCGAGCACGATCTCTCTTCTCACGATGCCGCCCGGCGGCACGTGCACGTAGTCGCTGAACGGGCGATGACCGACCGCGGTAACGGTCAGCAGGTGACGGCCCGCCGTCGTCGTCGTAGTGACAGGCGCGGGAACGACCACCTTGCCGTCGATCTGCACCCAGGCCCGGCTCCCGTCCTGCGTCTGCACATCGACGCGTAGTTCGCCCACCGCGTCGGGGGGCAGCGAGTCACCGGCCAGCGGCGCCAGTCCGTAGGAGACCGCACCGAGAGCCGGGACCAGATCGCGCTCGGCATCGAGTGCGGGCGGCGGTACGCTTACCCGCCAGGTCCCGAGGATCTCGCCGGCGGTGAGCTCCGAGGCGCCCGCCGCGACCACGAGCTTCACCCGCAACTCCACACCGCCGCGCACAGGCAAGACGGAGGGCTCGAGTATCCCTCCGGCAGTAGCGAAGCGGCCGACCACATCGCGTGCGCGACAGAACGGCGCCTCGTCCGCGTAGCACGTCTGCAGGTCCTCGAGTATGCGCTGGCGTGTCGCCTGATCGATGACGCGGACGCCCTGTGCAGCGAGCGCGGTGGCCAGGCGACGCTCGAGCAGGTCGCTGGCCCGCACCCGATATCCCCGCTCGTCGTGTAGCACGGGCAGGATCACTAAAGGCTCGTAGTTCTCCAGGTCCGGAATCGATGCGCGTGTCTCCGTGACCAATCGGGCGAGATGGTCGTCGAGCTCATCGCGAACGGGATCGACCTGCGCGTTCCCCACCAGCGGCGTCAAGCCCGGGCCCAACGCCACGGTCAGCCCGAGCAAGATCCCAAGTCTAGTTCTCTCCCTGATCATCGAGATCACCAAGCAGCTTGAGGGCGGAGGCGGCCAGCTCGTCCCCGAGCTTGAGCAAGGCATCTTCACGTGCGACGGAGACCGAGGCGCCGAGCCCGTTCACGGGCGCCAACACGTCGGCGCCGCGGTGCTCCGCCGCTTTGAGCGAGAGCGCGCCACGCGCACTCGCCGTGTAGAGCTCTCCTCGTCGACTCCCAACCGATACCTCGCAAGAAACCTCGAGGGCCGGCACGCCCTTTGTGAAACCGATCACCCGAACCCCAGCCCCTCTCAGACGCTCCCTCAACACCTCCATGGCCGGCTCGCAGTCGCCGCCACCGGCCAGCACGAGCTCGATATCGAACCCGTTATCGAGCTCGAGCACCACAGTACGATTCAGCAAGTGGCCCAAAGCGACCGCGAGCTCGCTAGCACCCGGGGGAACGGAATCGAGGTAACCCGTTATCTCGGGACGCGCTATGACTCGACCCGCCCCCCCAGGAATGGAATCGGTGAATTCGCATATGGCGCGGCCTTCGTCATCCGTTACTACCGTCAGCCGCGCCGCACCTGTTATGCACTGCACCGGCAGACCCGCAGCCGGCACGCCCCTGTAGCTCGCACGCACCTCGACCCCCCTGTCCTCAGTGCCAGCGAAAAGCTGCAGGGGCGTGACGACCGCTTCCGCCATGCTTGTCAGTCGGGCGGTATGCCCGGCGCGGTGAAGGTTCCGCGGAACCGCAACCTCGCCTGCGGTGGCCAGCAGTATCTCCATCGCTGTCCCCCAGCGACCTTCAGCCGCGACACCGGGCAACCGCTCCAACGCCTGTTCCAAGAGACGTTCGGCCCTGAACGTCGTCTCCTCGACCCGGCCCTTTTCCAGCTCGGCGGCGCCGCGCGGATAGGCCAGCAACACGCTCACGTAGTACGAGCGAGTGCCGTAGTCCGTCTCCGTCACCTCGTGATACGTGTCGCTGCGCCGCAGATCGGCCAGGAAGAGATCGGCGTCGAGGTACATCGCCGTGCCGGCCGAACGTGACCCGTCCGTCTGGTGATCGTAGACGTACGACGAGAATCGGGCACCGACCCAGGCGGCGACGTCCGTCAGCGCCTCGCCGCGCGCGCACCGCAACGCTTCCTGGTACGACGGAAGGTCGGTGCAGATACCGACGAAGTAGAGCGAGTCGCGCGCAGCAGGCGTAACCCCGACCCAGGCGGGCCGCTCGGGAGCCGTCCGCTCCAGCACCGCGCCACCACCACAGGCTCCAACTACGAGCGTACCCGCCAGGGCTAACGCCCGACGGTTCACCCCTGAATCTCGTTCAGCCGTTGAATCGCTTCGTCGATGAACTCTTCGGCGTCGGCATTGTTCTCCTGCTTCGCCCGGTTCCTCAGCTGCTCCAGCGCCCGGAGCTGAGCCATGTGGTACTCCTCCTCCGGGACCCTGAGCAGCACGAAGGCGTTGTAGTGGTAGTCGACGCCGTAGGTCGTCTTCACCGCGACTTTCTCGTAGTAGCGCTCTTCGACTTCCGTTCCAGCGAGCGTGATCTCCTTGACCGCCAGCTCCTGGAAGTTGCGCGCGTACTGCTGAAGCCGGTCCTTGCCACCGACCTCGCTGGCCTGCAGCAGTGAGCTCCAGATGCCGAGCACACTCTCGCCCAGCTCCTGCCACGCTTCCGCCTTGGCCATGCGCAGGCCCACAGCGTAGTCGCTGTACCCTTCCTCGCCGCCGGAGAAGAACTTCATCCCGTCATCGTCATCGGGCGGTTCGGTGATCCAGTCGGGACGATCGCCGTCGCTTCGCTCGACGATCAGCTCGGTGCCCACCGGAGCCTCCTCGTACAGCTCTT
>JBDHKT010000109.1:0-6322 GCA_039586255.1 Gemmatimonadota bacterium
CGGCCCGCCTGGTCGAGGACCATCAGGGCCCGCCCACGACCGGCTCCTCCTTCCGGGTTCGCATCGTCTGCACGAGCGAAGAGTGCCGGCGGTGGACGGTTTATAATTGGTAGCGCCCTTCGTCTAACATAAGGTCCGTTGCCGTTGAGCAACGCCCCCGCGCGGTAGCCGGTGATCGGTAGCCAGTAACCGGTGTGAACCGGATGCACATTACCGGCTACTGATCACCGGCCACCGGCCACCGGCTACCGGCCACCGATAACCACCTCCCTATACAACACCTCATCCCCTTCCCGACGCACACACGCACCCTTCACGTCGGCCTCCCGAAACGCACCCTCCAACCTTCCCTCCATCCCCTCCGCCGCCTTGTGCTCCGTGAACTCGAGGAATCGACCCGGCAGCACCTGGTCCTCGAACAGCCGCACCTGTGCGCCTGCGGCCTTCGCCGCGCCCGCGTATGTCTTCCAGCTTTCCAGGTAGTCGTCGCGCTTGTCGGGCCTCACGACGGCGCGAACCGCTTTCAGCTTTCGTATCCCGGACATGCCACCTCCAGATTGCCCCCGCCAGTACGCTCAACTTACATTGGCGAGCGAGCGCCAGCACGTCGGAAGTCCAATTGCGCGCCGGGAAGTGCTTATGCCTGAGGGTAATGCCGGCCGCCTCGCGGCCAAAGCCAACCAGCTCTACTGGGGCACCGCCAAGCCCGCCGGCCGCCTGGCCGAGGAGCTCGGTATCTCACGCTCGAAGTTCTACGGCCTGATCGAGCCGCTCAGCCTCGACGTCGAGTGCCCGGACTGCGGCGAGCCGCTGACTTTTAGCAGCCGCTCCGATCGCGAGGCCAGCCGCGGCCGCTGCCCGGAATGCGGTGCCGTAGCGCAGATCCCGGAGGACGAGGCTCCGGCCGCACCGCCGCCGGCCGCCAAGCGGGAGGCGCGAGTAACCTCTACCGTCGGCTCGCGGCTCACATTGCCCGGCAACCGCGAGCTCTGGTTGACCGCGATCGCCGGTGCCGCCATCGGCCTGCTGTTTACCGGCTGGTGGCGACGACGATGACGCCCGGCCCGACCCGAACCCATTAGACCCGAACTCGAGAAGGCGATGGAGATCATTCGCGATCCGAAGGTTACGCTATTGGCCCGCCAGCAGTACCTCGGGCATCCCGAGATCGATTGGAAGAGCGATAGCGATGTCGATGCGCAGGCGCTGGTCGAGTTCGCCGGCCGGCTCTGCTACCTGAGTTTCGGGAAGGAATCCGGGGTCGTCGGAGGCCACAAGACGATTCAGGGCCGCACCACCAACAAGGAATACCTCTCGAACCTGCTGGAGGTGAAACACGGCAGCGTCCTCGAGCACGCCGTATTCACCTTCCTGTTCGAGGGGATCTCCAGGGCGTTGACCCACGAGCTCGTCCGCCACCGCGCCGGTTTCGCTTACTCCCAGCTCTCACAGCGCTATGTCGACGAGTCGGACATCGCCTTCGTGCTGCCGCCCGAGATAAGCGACGGTACGCCCGCCTTCGACATCTGGAAGGAGGCGTGCGAGGCCTCGCTCGAGTACTACCGCACGTTGCTCGCCCAGGTCAGCGAGCAGGTAGCCGACGAGCCCAAGGCGACGATGCGGCGCAAGCGCGCCCGCCAGGCGGCGCGCGCCGTGCTGCCCAACTCGGCGGAGACCAAGATCGTCGTCACCGCCAACGCCCGCGCCTGGCGCCATTTCATCGAACTGCGCGGCTCGCCCGCCGCCGATGCCGAGATCCGCAAGCTCGCCATCACCACGCTTCGCCTGCTCCAGGACGAGGCGCCCGACGTCTTCGGCGACTTCAACGTGGTGCCGCTGGACGATGGGACCGAGACCGTAGTTGTCACTCACAGCAAGGTGTAGCGTCCGGCGAATCCGCTGTTACCATGTCTGACCTGTCGGCGGGTGACCAGCTGCCCCGCATCACCGTAACGCCTCCCGGTCCCGAGTCGCAGCGACTGGGCGCGAAGCTGCAACGCTACGAATCGCCCAACGTCACCTTCGTCTCCGAGGGGTTCCCGATCTTCTGGCGTGAGGCGCTCGGCGCCAACGTCCTCGACGTCGACGGCAACATCTATATAGACCTTTCCGCCGGCTTCGGCGTCGCAGCCGCCGGACACCGCAATCCCCGGGTCACCGAGGCCGTCAGGCGCCAGCTCGACATCCTGTCTCACGGCATGGGCGACGTCCATCCGCCCGAGATCAAGGTCCGCACCCTCGAGCGGCTGGCCGAGATCGCTCCCGGCGACCTGAGCAAGGCCGTGCTTTCGAGCTCCGGCTCCGAGGCCGTCGAATCGGCACTCAAGACTGCGCGGCTCGCCAGCGGCCGGCCCGGCGTGCTCTGTTTTCGCGGCGCCTATCACGGGCTGACCTACGGCGCGCTCGCCGTCACCGACGGCGAGTTCTTCCGGGGACCGTTCCAGGATCAGTTGGGCATTCCGGTGGCGCGGGTCCCATTCCCCGACCCCTACCGGCCGGATCCGGAGGTGGCGCGGCGGGGCGACCTCCTCGGTTCGACCCTCGAGGCCGTGGCCGAAGAGCTCGACGCCGACGATCGGATCGGCGCGATCATCGTCGAGCCCATCCTGGGGCGCGGCGGGATCGTCGTTCCGCCGGACGGATTCCTGCGCGGCTTGCGCCAGGAATGCGACCGCCGCGACGTCATCCTCATCTTCGACGAGGTCTACACCGGCTTCGGCCGGACCGGGCGCTGGTTCGCCTGCGAACACGAGGGCGTCGTCCCCGACATCATGTGCGTGGGAAAGGCGCTCAGCGGCGCCCTACCCTTCTCCGCCTGTATCGGGCGCCCGGAAATCATGGCCGCCTGGCCACCCAGCACCGGGGAAGCCTTCCACACCAGCACCTTCCTCGGCCACCCGCTGGGCTGCGCCGCCGCACTCGCCCATATCGACGAGATCGAGGCCGGTCGGTTGATCGAGCGCTCGGCCCAGCTCGGGGCCACGACCCTGGCGCAGCTGGAAAAGCTACGCTCCCGGGTTCGCTTCATCGGCCACGTCCGTGGCCGGGGTCTACTGGCTGCCGTCGAGCTTGTCCGCGACCCCGGCGCCCGGCCCGATCCGGCGCGTGCGGCCCGGGTCGTGAAGGAGGCCCTGCGGGTTGGCCTCATCATCCTGGCCGGGGACGGTGTCATCGAGCTCTCCCCGCCACTCACCATCAGCGAGGAGCAGCTCGACTTTGCCCTCTCGGCCCTGGAGGACTGTTTAGCCCGGGCCTGAGGGATATATTTCCGCCGTCCACCAGTTTCTCGGGGAGCGAAAGGAGAGGGCTATGCTGGACCCGAGCATCAACGTTCAAGGCACGCCCAACCCCCATGCGGCCAAGTTCACCGTGGACCGCACCCTTATCGAGGGTGGGTCCAGCAGGTCATATTTCGATTCTGCGGCCGCCGCCGGCGACGGCCTCGCCGCTGCGCTCTTCGAGATCGATGGGGTCGTCTCGCTGCTCATCGCAGAGGATTTCATCACCGTCACCAAGGCGGAGTCCGCCGACTGGGATACCCTGGTCCCCCAAATCGAAAACGCCATAAAGGAGGCGTTATCTTAAACCGCACACGCAACGTGCTTCTGCCCGTACTCGTGACCGTGCTCGGCCCAGCCTGCGCGCCCCGAGAGGAGTCCGTCAGTCTGACCCTCCCCGAAGAGGTCCACCTGGCGAACGCCAAGCAGCTGACCTTCGCCGGCCAGAACGCCGAGGCCTATTTCTCCGCCGACGACCGCTGGCTCATCCTGCAGTCGACCCACGGCGAGTACGAGTGCGATCAGATATTCACGATCCCCGCCGACGGCGGCGAAATGGAGTTGGTGAGCACCGGCCGCGGCCGCACCACGTGCTCGTATTTCTTCCCGGCTGGAGACCGCATTCTGTACTCGTCGACGCACCTCGATGACCGCGACTGCCCGCCGGAACCCGACATGTCTCAGGGCTACGTTTGGGGCCTCTACCCGTCGTACGACGTCTTCGTCGCCGACCGTAACGGCGATAACCTCAGGCAGCTCACCGACACCTGGCGCTATGACGCCGAGGCGACCCTCTCACGCGACGGCCGCAAGATCGTCTTCACCTCGCTGCGCAGCGGCGACCTCGAGATCTTCACGATGAACGCCGACGGTACCGACGTGAGGCAGTTGACCGATGAGCTGGGATACGACGGCGGCCCCTTCTTCTCGTATGACGGGACCAAGATCGTCTACCGGGCCTTCCACCCGAAGACGGATGAGGAGGAGCAGGACTACCTGGCAGTGCTGGCCGAGGACCAGATCCGACCCAGCAAGCTAGAGATCTTCGTGATGGACGCCGACGGCTCGAACAAGCGCCAGCTAACCGACAACGGCGCCGCCAATTTCGCGCCTTATTTCTTCCCCAGCGGCGACCGCGTGATCTTCGTCTCGAACATGCACGACCCCGGGGGCCGCAACTTCGATCTATACACTGTAAACATAGACGGTTCCGGACTCGAGCGCATAACCTATCACGAGGAGTTCGACGGCTTTCCGATGTTCAACTCCGACGGCACCAAGCTCGTCTGGGGCTCGAACCGCTTCGGCGCGGAGGAGCACGACACCAACATCTTCATCGCCGACTGGGTCGAGTGAAGGCGCACCGCCACCAACAACCCCGGCGGGTCGTCTGTCTTGCTAAACGGCACCTGAGCGTCCCTCCAAAACGCTCGCAGCGTAGCTCGGTGCCACACCCCAGCACACCTAGCTCCGTCTCTCCTGCTCAACCGTTGCAGCAAGACCTTCTCTGTAGGTCGGATACCTCAACTCGACCATGAGATCGTCCTTCAGCCGAAGGCTCCGCACCCGCTTGTTCGCCAGCTTCCGTCGCAGCCGCTCCTCGCCGAGCCGGCGGCGGGCTTCCGATTCGTCGACCCACTCGGGTCGCGGCAGACCCTGCAGGTCAGCTGCCAGGTTCGCGAACTCCGAAGCCCGATGCGGCTCGTCGTCCACCATGTTGTAGACGCGGCCGTCGCCGCCCCTAGTCCACGCCGCCAGCAGACCGCTCACCAGGTCGTCGACGTGGATCCGGTTCACCCAGCTGTCGTGCCCCTCGATCAGCACGTAGTCGCCGCTCTCCAGCGTCTTCTTGAGCGTGCGGCCCGGGCCGTAGATCCCCGTGATCCGGCAGATGCGCGTCGGCGTCTGGTAGCTCCAAGCCGCCTCGACGATGATGCGCTCCGCCTCGTGTCGCGCCTCCGCCTCCGGCGTCTCCGGCTTCACCATCGTCGTCTCGTCCACCCAGTCGCCGCCCCGGTCGCCGTAGACCGCCGTGCTGCTCGCATAGAGGAACGCTTCCAGCGGCGCCCGCGCCGTCGCCGCCAGGACCTTGGTCAGCGGGTCGTCTTCGCCCCGAGGCGGCACGAGGTAAGCGACCAGCTCGGGACCCAGCTCGTCGATTCGCCGCAGCGTCTCCTTGTCGCCCAGCTCGCCGACCAGCGGCTCGATCCCCGCCGCCTCCAGCCTAGCGGCCCGCGACTCGCTCCGCGTCATGCCGACGACCCGAATGTCCATCTCGCGGAGTCGCGATGCCAGACGCATCCCTGTATAGCCGCACCCGACGATCAGCGCCCGCTTCATCACGCGCCTTCGCCGCTATAGCCTATGCGACCCAACAGCTCCTCCACCTGGCTCAGGATTCGAAGCGTGAGACCCCAGATCACGTGACCGCCGTATTCGATCGTCGGGAACTCGCGATCGGGCAGCGCATCGTGTACGAGCGTACCTCGAGCGCCTTCGTCCACCACGACCTGCAGCGGCACCCAGACCGCGTACTCCACCTCCGAGCTGGTGTGCGCGACGACGTCGAGCCCCACCGCAACCACGAACGGGGTGATGGCGATGGCGGGAATGCGCCGCGTGCGCGGGTACACGTCGTCCAGCTGGCCCAGCAGCCGCCCGGCGCCCTCCAGGTCGACGCCTATCTCCTCACGCGTCTCCCGTACCGATGTCTGCCACAGGCTCTCGTCCCCTTCTTCTCTGCGGCCGCCGGGTAGCGCCATATGACCCGACCACGGGTCTCGATCGTGCTCGGCACGCTTGATCGCCAGGAACTCGAGACCCGCGTCCGCCGGCCGCAGCATCAGCGCCACCGCCGCCTGGACATCGTACGAGCCAGGCCCCGCCCGCTGCGGTTCCCGGCTCCTCAGCTCCGCGGCTATCCGCTCGATCAACGACTCAGAACTCACCCACCCACCTCATCCCCATCGCCATCGACTACGAACCCTGCTCCCGACTCTCGTCGAGAAACTTCGCATAGCTCTCATACCGGCGCCCGGACACCT
>JBDHKT010000110.1:0-6288 GCA_039586255.1 Gemmatimonadota bacterium
GATTCTGTAGAGAGGCGTAGTGGGCCGCGGTCCGGCCCACAGGCCTAGTCTTCGGGCTGGGCCTTGTACTTGGAGGCGGCCGAGATAATGCGCTCGACCGACTCGCGCAGTGCTCCCTTCGTTTGGTGGACTCGCGCGGCGTCGGCATTCGTCCGGTGGCTGTAGAGGTTTCGCGCCAGCGTAATGAACGTGTCGATCTCCTCGCGGAGAACCTTGTTCATGCGCCTGTGCAGCAGACGACCGACCAGCCGCCAGGTCCCCACGTAGATCAGCAGGACACCGAAGGCCAAGAGAAGAACGTGAAAGGGCGATTCGACCAGGATGTAGACCTCTAGCACGACGACCGCCAGGCCGGCCAGAGCCAACATCTTGTCCAAAAGGTTGCGCGTGGGCGCGTACGACGCTTTCATGTCTCCCCCCTGCCTTTTTCCTATTACCGCTTGCTCGCTCCGCCTGAGCCGCTCCGATGGAGCGAGTGGGACGTGAGCCCGCGCTCAGTCGCGCCACGGGTACTTACGGGCGCCTGATCTACGAGGGAGTCGCGGGGGCGGGAAGGAAAGGTAACACCGCTCACATCCCGAATGCCAGTGTTCTCACCTAGAACAGGTAGCCGAGATCGACCGAGAGGTCGGGCCACTCCGCGAGGGTCGTTTCCGCGATCGTCGCGGTTATCGGCCCGAACGGTGTTCGCATACCGAGTGTCAGGCCGTAACCGGTCAAGTACTGGTCCGGATCAAAGTCCCAGCGGTCGAGCGTGTCGCCGGCGTTGAGGCTGAGAACGGCGAAGAAGCGTTCCGCTAACTGGATCTGAAGGCCCAGCTGGAAGCTCTGCACGTGCCTGCCGCGGCGTTCCTGCGTCTCGAGCCCGAAGAACGGGAACTGGCGGTCGGGGAAAACGAAGTAGGGGCTGGAACCGCCGAGGAAGAAGAGGTAGTGGGTGGGAAGGTCGTCGCCGCCGGACGAGCTACCGAGGGTGGCACGGACGATAAGTGAGGCGTATCGGTGCACCGGCACGTAGACATCGGCGTCGAACACGTTGTGTGAGAAGGTGCGGCCGCTACCGATCGAGCGGTCGGCCCACTCCGACTTGAGGAGCAACCCGAAGCCGCGGCTGGGAAAGATATCGCGGTCGTAGGTGTCGGCCCGCACCAAGGCTGCCAGGGTGTAGAACGTGTCCTTCTCGTCGAACGTGTCCGCGGTAATCGCTGCTCTGTTGTGTGCGTACTCGCCTTTCACTATGACGCCGGCCAGTGCCGTGTTGCCCAAGGCCATGCCGACGAAGCCCGAAAGGTTAACCACGTCGACCTTGACCTCGGCCACGCGGCGCCCGTCTTCGAAGAAATCGAGCGGCACTTCGCTCCACTCGGCTCTGGCGCCCAGGCTCAGTGCGTTCCCCGGGCCGGAGCGGCGGAAGTACTGCCCGCCGAGTTGGATCTGCTGGCCCAGTCGCATGTCGAGCCGTGTGACGGAACCGTACTGC
Organism: Gemmatimonadota bacterium; assembly: GCA_039586255.1. GTDB lineage: Bacteria > Gemmatimonadota > Gemmatimonadetes > Palauibacterales > KS3-K002. The sequence goes on from JBDHKT010000110.1 coordinate 1,481, forward strand.
AGCAGGTTGCGGAGCGTCGTCGACATCAGGATCGAGGCTTTGTAGCGGGTCTCGTAGCGGAAGCTGAACCCGAGCCGGTCACGCTTCTCTTCCTCGAGGCGTACGGCGAGTATTGATACCACGGAATCTCCGCGCTGTACGGCGTCGAGCCGGTACGTGACGCTGGCGAAGAGCCCACTGCTGTAGGCGCTGCCGATCGCCTCGTCCACTTCCTCTCTGGTCACCCAGCCTGGCACCTCTAGGTTGAGCGCTCTGGCGACGGAGCGGCTCGGCGCCAGTTGCAGGCCCTCCAGTACGAGCTCTTGTACGTAAGTCGAATCGATGCGTGCTAGGGGCACGTGCCGGAAGCCGCGCGCGCGCGATTCGCCGGCCAGGGCGAGGATCCGCGGCAGAGCTTCGCGAGCCGCCGCTTCGCCGCGTGCGATCCACTCCGCTGCCCGGTCGAAGGCGATGGCCGAGAGGCCTTCGATGTCCGGCTCGATGATCACGTCGCACAGTTGCCGCTGCTCTTCGGTGGAAGCGGTCGTCCGGAACGAGATCGATTGGTCCAGTACGTCGAGCAACGTGCGGATGCTGTCCGCGGAGGCGAGCGGGTCGGACACATCAACACAGATGATGATGTCGGCGCCGAGGTCGGCGACGTCTTGCGCCGGCAGATTGCGCGACAGGCCGCCGTCCACCAGTACCTGATCTCCGATCCAGACCGGGGCGAACACCGTGGGGATCGAGATGCTCGCCCGCATGGCCTGCGGCAAGAAGCCAGTGTCGAGGGCGACGGCGTCGCCGGTCTCGAGGTCGGTGGCCAGCGCGACGAAGGGAATCGGGAAGGTGCGGAAATCACGCACCGCGTGGGCAGGCCAGGTGAGCCCCGTGAACAGCTGCGAGATACGCTGGCCGGCAACCAGGCCGGCGGGAAGCTGGGGGCGCTGCCCGCGAATCGGAAGCTCGAGCAGATACTCCCTGGCCAGTTTGCTCTCGATCGTCCAGCTGCGCCGGTCATAGCTGTCTGTGAAAAGTGCCTGCCAATCCTGTTCGACCGTCAGCTCTTCCAGCATGTCGGGTGTGTAGCCGATGGCGTAGAGCCCCCCGACGAGCCCCCCCATGCTCGTGCCGGCTATCGCATCGATCGGCACCCCGGCCTCCTCGAGCACTCGCAAGACGCCGATGTGGGCGAAGCCCTTGGCGCTGCCGCCGCTCAAGGCGATGCCGATCGTGGCGTCGCTGTGCCGCTCCGGTCGACCCGGGCCCTGGGCCGCGGGTGGTGCCTGGAGGAGGGCTAAGACCAGGAGCCAGGTCATGGTTCGGATGCCTCGCGGGAAGCGTTGGACTCGTGTGCGCTGTGCCTCTATGTGCACACGGGGTGATATCCGCTGAACTTGGGAGTCTTGCGAGCGCGCATCAAGGCGGCCGGGCGCTGAAACCAGCGCTCAGGGCAGGGTCATAAGGCTGGTGATATTCCAGAGGTAGACGGGTAGGGCGATGGCTGCCACGGCGACGATCGCTGCCAGGACGAAGCCGACGCGCGCTCGTGCTCGCGCCTGCTCGCCGGTCAGTATCCTGGTCTCGCGGATTATGAGGGCTCCCGGTGGAGGAAAGCGGCCGGCTCTCTGAATGCCAAGCGAGAGACGGACCAACCAGACGGCAAAGACCGCCAGCACCGCTCCCAGGGTGAGGGCGGTCAGCTTGATGGCCAGGCCGGCGCGCTCGGCCGCCAGGTCGGGATCGTCCTGTGCCAGCTCCCTGAGGTCGACGACGAAGCGATCCGCTGCGAAGTACGCGACGGTGCCCAGGAGGGCGATGGTGAGAATTAGAAAGGCCGCGTAACGACGAGCGTCGGGGTGGGGTGGCTGTTTCAGGATGTCCCCATCGTCTGACGGTGGAGCTCGGCTTCCACGCCGTGTCCGAGGCTCTCCTCCGGTTGCACACCGGCTTTGACAACCACCCGCTCGACCGCCTCGCGCAGCTCTGCACTCGTCTCGAACGCTGCGGTGAAATCACCGCTTGCCCTCTCGGCGTTTAGCTTGCGGACGAGCCGGATGAACTCGTCGACCTCGGTCCTGAGTGGCGTAAACATCCGCCGTTCCGGGAGCACGTGGCTGGACAGCCGCCATATACCCACGTAGATCAGGAGCACGCCGAGGATCACCATGGACACCTGGAGGGGCGAACTGGCGAGCATTATGAGCTGCACAAGAACGATCGCCACGCCGGTGAGTGCCATCCCCTTGTCAATTGTTGCTCGCGAGACTTTGTACTTCATAATGACTACCTCGTCGAGAGATCTCGGCCGCGCCTAATCGCCTTTACCTTTACCTTTCGATCCGCCCAGCTTGGGCTCACAAATACATCGCGCCCTCTTCGATCGCAGGCTCGAAGACCTGGATCAGCCCCTGCACGTCTCCCACGTACATGGCACAGCGGTAGTCGTTCCGCTTCTTGTGGATGGTGCGGGCGCTCCAGCCCTTCGTGTGGCCGACCATCTGCACGGTAACTTGATCGCTTTGGTTGAAATCGAGCTGGCTCAGGTTCGCCGCGTAGCGTGGCCCGTTCGGCAGGTCGAAACTATCGTGAAAGTACGATTCCTGGGCCGTCGCCACGTTGCGCAGGTCCGATCCGATGACGGCTACGTAGGCCCGCTTCTTCCCGTCGGCCACCTTGAGGCTGATCCCCGCCAGGATACCCAGAATCACCATGGTGACCAGAAGCTCGAAGATGGAGAATCCGCTGTGAGACTTGACCAGTCTTACCATATCATAGATTTGGGCTGAGCCGGACATTGGGGGGTGGGAGCGGGGGCGAGTAACGCAGGCTACATTTCCGCCTTAGTATACGCAAAACAGGCGTTCATGTTCCAGGGGTCTTAGCATGCGCAAAGGGCAGATATGAGAATCCAGTTCTGGGGAGCCGCGGGTACCGTGACGGGGTCGATGCACCTGCTGCAGGTGAACGGCCGTAAGATTCTACTGGACTGTGGGTTATACCAGGGCCGGCGAAAGGAGGCCTTCGAGCGCAACCGCAGCCTCCCGTTCGATGCCTCGGAGATCGATGCCGTGGTTCTCTCGCACGCCCACATCGATCATAGCGGCAACCTGCCGTCGCTGGTGCGAGCCGGGTTCCGTGGCTGCATATACGCCACCTCGGCGACCCGTGACCTGTGCGCCTACATGCTGCTCGACTCGGCGCACCTGCACCAGAACGACGTGAAGTACGTGAACAAGCGACGGAGGAAGCAGGGCAAGAAACCGTTCGAGCCGCTCTATACAAAAGAGGATGCGCTCGAGACGCTGAAGTCGTTCCACAGCATCGACTACGACCACCCCTTCGAGCCGCTCCCCGGCGTGACTGTCCAATTCCGCGATGCCGGGCACATCCTCGGTTCCGCGATCGTGATGGTGGAGGCGAAGGAAAAGGGCAAGAAGTCGCGCCTGGTGTTCAGCGGCGATGTTGGGCGCAGGGGCCTTCCCATCCTGCGCGATCCTCGGATTTTCGAGGGCGCCGACTATGTGATTATGGAGAGCACGTACGGGGACCGTCTGCATGAGAGCAACGATGATGCGAAAGCACTCCTCCGTCAGACGGTCGCCGACGCGCTGGACGCCGGCGGTGTGCTGCTCATCCCGGCCTTCGCTGTCGGTCGTACCCAGGAGATAGTCTATCGCCTGAACCAGCTCTGGGAGGCGCGTGAGCTGCCACCGATCGATGTCTTCGTCGACAGCCCGCTTGCCGTGAACGCGACCGACGTCTTCCGGGTCCACCCCGAGTGCTACGACGAAGAGTACCTGGAGATGATGGTCACCGACAGCGATCAGGATCCGCTTTGCTTCGACCGGCTACAGTATGTGAGGAGCACCGACGGATCGCGGGCGTTGAACACCCGGGACAAACCGGCCGTGATTATATCGGCATCGGGCATGTGCGAGGGTGGGCGAATCCTCCACCACCTGAAGCATCACGCGACGAGGCGGGAGTCGATCGTTCTGTTCGTGAGCTTCCAGGCCGAGCACACGCTGGGTCGCAAGATCATGAACGGTAAGAGCCCCGTCCGCATCTACGGCGAGGACTATGAGATGACGGCGCGCATCCGAAAGGCTGAAGGGTACAGCGCCCACGCCGATCGCGCCGGGCTGCTGCGCTGGGCATCTCGCGTTCAGGAGAAGGGCGACGTGAAGCACGTCTTCCTCGTCCACGGTGAGCAGGAGGGGCTGGAGGCGCTCGCCGCGGGACTCGAGGACGGAGGTGCTGCCGACGTGCGGATCCCCGAGCGTGGACAGAAGTTCGACCTGTAGCGTTCCGAGGATTCGGCTTAGCCGAGACGGTCGCTCAGCCGGCGCCGACCTGGGGGCCGCGGTCCATGGCGCCGCCGGTTGACCGGGCAGACGCGGTTCGCCATCCTGTCTCCCGAGTATATCCGATAGTGAATCCCTCGTGCGGTGCCCCGGACACGGAGTGTGCCGATGGATCCGGTTCTCCTCTCACGGATCCAGTTCGCCATCACAGCAGGCTTCCACTTCATCTTTCCGCCGATCAGCATCGGCCTGGCATGGCTGCTGGTTATGGTAGAGGGCAGGGCATGGCGCAGCGGAGATCCGGACTATGTCCGGATGGGGAAGCTGTTCGGCAAGCTGCTGGCCTTCACCTTCGCCGTGGGCGTGGCGACCGGGATTCTGTTGGAGTTTCAGTTTGGCACGAACTGGGCGCGATATTCGAAGTTCGTGGGCGACATCTTCGGTGCGCCGCTGGCGGCTGAGGGTATCTTCGCGTTCTTCCTCGAGTCAACGTTCCTGGGTCTCTATCTGTTCGGGCGCGAT
>JBDHKT010000111.1:0-6240 GCA_039586255.1 Gemmatimonadota bacterium
GGCTGCACGCGGTCGATCGTGTGCAGGACGATGTCGAGGTGTTTCGCCGATGGTGGTACGAAATCCACTATCTCGCCGGCGATAGTCGCCAGGCCCACACGGTCGCGCTGTTGGCGCGAGAAGTAGCTCAGACAGGCGGCGAGATAACGCGCATAGTCGAGCTTGCTGATCTCTCCGCTCGCATAGTCCATCGAGCGCGAGATGTCGAGGACGACGATGAAGTTGGCGTTGGTATCGGCCTCGAACTGCTTCACATAGAACCGGTCGGTCCGACCGAAGACACGCCAATCGATTCGCCGGATGTCGTCCCCCGGCATGTACTGGCGATGCTCCGCAAAATCGATTGACAGCCCCAGGTACGGGGAGCGGTGCAGCCCGTTGATGAAGCCGTCTACCACCGTCCTGGCCAACAGCTCTAGATTGTCTATTCGCGCCAGGACCGCCGGGTCGAGGAAGCTGGAGACCTTCACAGCCCTGAGCTCGGCGTCGGGACCGCTTCGAGCAGCTGGTCGATCAGCTGGTCCGACGTCACCTGCTCCGACTCGGCGTGGAAGTTTGTCAGGATCCGGTGCCTGAGGACCGGACCGGCCAATGCCCGGATGTCATCGAAGTTCACGTGGTAACGGCCGCGGATCAGCGCCCGCGCCTTCGCCCCGAGGACCAGATACTGGGCCGCCCGCACGCTGGCACCGTACGAGACCCACCTGCTGATGAACTCCGGTGACCCGTCACCGTTGGGCCGCGTGGTCCGCACCAGATCGAGGGTGAAGCGCATGACCGCTTCGGACACCGGGACCTTCCGGACCAGGTGCTGGTACGCAACGATGTCTTCGCCGGTTACCACGTTCTCGAACTGGTAGTCCTGCACCGCGGTCGTGCTACGTACCACCTCCAGTTCCTCGTCGACCGGCAGGTGATCCATGTTGATCTTGAACATGAAGCGATCGAGCTGCGCCTCGGGCAGCGGGTAGGTGCCTTCGAGCTCGATCGGGTTCTGAGTCGCGAATACGTGGAACGGCTCCCCCAGCTCGTAGGTCCGCCCCTGCACGGTCACCCGGTGCTCCTGCATCGCCTCCAACAGCGCCGCCTGCGTCTTCGGCGGTGTCCGGTTGATCTCGTCCGCCAGTACGATGTTGGCGAAGACCGGGCCGGGCGCGAACACCATTTTCCGCTGACCCGTCTCGGCATCCTCCTGGATCAGGTCGGTCCCCGTGATGTCCGAAGGCATCAGGTCAGGGGTGAACTGTATGCGCGAGAACTTCAGATCCAACACCTGCGCAATGCTGTGGATCAAGAGCGTCTTCGCGAGCCCCGGCACGCCCACGATCAGGCTGTTGCCCCCCACGAACAGCGAGAGCAATACCTGCTCGATCACCTCGTCCTGGCCGACGATAAGCTTGTGCAGCTCGCCCAAGATGCGCCCGCAGGCTTCCTGCATCCGCTCGGCGAGGGCGATGTCATCCGTCTTATCGAGGGCTATCCTTTGTTCTTCTGTCATGATCCTCCTCATCTTCCGATCTCAGTAGTGACCGGTGGCCGGTGCGCCGCTAACGACGAACTGTGAACTGCTGACTGCCCACCGGCTACTGGCTACCGGCTACCGATTACCGGCCTAATGTGTCATCGCGTAAACGATGTAGTTGACACCCAGCTTGTACGCTTCGTTAGAGAGCTCTATCGGGATATAGCCCGTGTCCGACCACTCCCAAGATTCGCCGATATCGTTGTTGTAGTTGATGATCGCCATCAGTCGCTTTTCAGGATCGTTGTCCTCGAAGATCCCGTAGAAGATCGACTTGAATCCGTAGTAGGGGTGGTTGTGATCGAGCGCGTTGATCTCGAAGAACGAATGAAAGATCGGGTGCGTCGCGTCCAGTTCCACGATACGCGCGTCCGGAAGCACCTCCAGCATCCGATCCTCGAAGTTGAACCAGTGGCGGCTCGCGAAGTCGTCGAATATCAGGAAGCCACCCTTCAAGAGGTAATCGCGCAGACTCGCGGTCTCTTCCGCCGTAAGCGTCCAGAAGCCCGGCTCCGACATATAGGCGAGCGGGTACTTGAAGAGCTCGGGGTCGTCCACGCTCAGGATGTTGCTGCCGTCGAAGTTCGGGCCGATCGACGTGATCTCATCGAGGATCTTCGTGAAATTCCGCTCGGCACGCGGGTAGTCGTGATCCCATTTGAGGTCGCGGCCGCTCCAGCCACGGCCGCCGTAGTCCGGAAGCGGATCGAAGCGCAGCCGCACGAAAGTGAATCGCCCGTTGTACAAGATGTTCAGCGCCTCGAAATCGATGCCCTGCGTGCCTCTCGCACCCTCGCGCATTCGGCGTGACTGCCCCGCTAGCGGCTCTGCCAGCAGGGCAATTGCCAGCGCCAGCACAAGGAACCAGGCCGCTCGTCGATTCACGTTCCACCTCCGCTACCCCTGGCCCGAATCTCGAGGAGCAGCTCCTGCGCCGCCTCGAAGCTGGGCGCGTCCTCCAGTGCCCGGATCACGGTCCGGCGCGCCAAGGCCAGATCGCCCACCTCGAGATAGGCGCGTGCTAACTGGTACAACGCCTCCGCCCGATCCACCGGATCCAGCGCCAGGACAGCCTTTCGTTCGCGGATCGCCTTCGCGTGCTCGCCGAGCCCCGAGTACAGACCGGCGAGCCGCGCGTGCAGGCTCATGTCGTAGGGATAGATGTAGTTCAGGCGCTCCAGTGCGGCTGCGGCTGCGGCCGAATCGCCCAGTGTCTCGCGTATCTCCGCCAGCTCCAGGTTCGCCCGGTAGTCGCGCCCGTTGATCGCCGTGAGCGCGTCGAGCTCCGCCGCCGCCTCGGCCAGCGCACCGCGGCGCCTGCGTGCGAGGGCGAGGTGCCAGTAGGGGCTGGCCGGGCCACCATACTGCGGGAAGAGGGCCTTCGCGCGCTCGAAGTGGACCACTGCCTCCTCGATCGCGCCCTCCTCAAACAACGTGCGCCCGAACATCAGCTGGGCGTAGAAGTCCCCCGGGTCCTCGCGGGCCCACTCCTCCAGGTCGTCACGTCCCGGCCGCTGCCCATGCTCCAGTTGCCGGTCCGGTCGCATTGCCGCGAGCGGGCCGGCGAAGCGCTCCTCGAAGTGCTCGAAGAAGCGGTCGTTGAACCCGTCTACGCCGACGTTCAAGACCTCCTCGAACGCCTCCGCGGTACCGGCGCCGTCCCGGAAGGCCGTCAGCATGGCGACCAGCGCCTGGGCGCCTGCTTCCTGCTCGATGAACTCGAGGACGAGTGAAGCCTCGTAGTACGAGAACATCAGCTGCTCCGGAAACGCGGGGCGCGCGAAACCGTTGTTGAGCTCGCCAACCGGCAGGAGGCGGCCCTGCAGATAGGCGGTCAGGAAAGCCGGTGTCACGTCCTCACCCCAGCCCTGTCGCGCGCGACGCTCCTCATAGACCGCCAGACCCTCGGAGAACCAGCGAGGCACACGGTGGCCGCTCATGCCCAAGTGGAACGTGTGGGCCAGCTCGTGCCAGAAGGTCGACCCCCAGTTGAACTCGCCGGCGTCGCGGGCGGACGGCGAGTCCATCGCGATGACGGGACCAAAACTCACACCGAGGGCACCCAACCCGACCAGGCCGACAGTGCGCACCGAGAAGTCGGCGTGGCTGCGATATACCTCGACACGCACCGGCGTCCGCGGGCGGAAACCATAGCGCGCCGCCAGTCGATCGTACGCCTCCTCGGCGAGCCCGGAGAGATAGAGCGACAAAAGCTCCGACTCCTTGCCGTCTATCGCCAGGAGGAAACGGTCCGTGCGCGCCTCGTCGTAATCTTCGAAGGTGTCGAGCAGGTCGAGTGTGTTCTTCGTCCAGATATCGTACGGATCCCCAGCGAACGCGATCTCGAGGGTCGCCCTTCCCTCCTCTATCATTCCGATGCGCAGCTGATTGATGCCCAGCAGCGCGTAGCCGCGCCACGATTTGGGGTCGAGCTCCAACGCCCGACCCGCGAAATCCGCCGCCTCGAAGTAGAGTCGGTTCCGGGCGCTCAGCTCGGCCAGCCTATTGTGCAGCCCTGCATACCGTGGATTGAGCGCGAGCGCGCGATCCCGCGCTTCCTCGTATGCACCGTGGTCGCCCTGCAGGTAGCGCGTCGCCGCCAGTACAGCGAGGGCTTCCAGCGAGTTCGGGTTCACATCCAGCGCACGTTCCGCCTCACGCATCGCCGCGTCGTAGCCCTCCAGCTCGAGGGTTAACTCGGCGCGGAAGGCGCGCGCCGGCACGAAATTCGGGTTGACCTCGAGGCTGCGGTCCACAAGCTCCAGCGCGCCAGGCCGGCCGTCGAAGCGCAGCGTGCGCGCCTGTCCAAGGAGCGCCCTGGGATGTGAAGGATTCAGCTGCAGGACGTCCGCGAACGCCGGTGCCGCTTCAGCGCTGTTGTACTTTTCCAGTAACAGCTCGCCGACTCTGATCCGCGGCTCCAGGTTGCGGGGATCTCGAGCGATCGCCTCATCGTAGGCGCGCAACGCGTCCCTGGAGAAATCCGAATCGTCGATCCCGAGATAGCGCACGGCCGTGGCGACGGCGGTGAGCTCCTCGGAGGTCAGCTCACGGCCCCCGCTTCGGTTGTAGACATCGATGAAGCCGTCGAACTCGCTCAGCGCCTCTTCATGTTCCCCGCGCTTCCAGCGCAGCACGGCGAGGTTGAGGCGCGCGTCGAGTGAATCACTAGCGCCCTCGCTCATCGCCCTCGCGAACGCGTCGGCCGCCTCTTCGATCCTGCCCACCAGGTAGAGCACCTCGCCCAGGGCGTTCCAGATCTCCGGTGAGCTGGGAGCCGAGTCGATATAGCGACGTGCCGCTTCTTCCGCCTCACCGTAGCGCCCGACCTCGGCGAGTGCGCTTATGAGGCCCTGCGCGGAGCGAGCAGACGCCGGATCGCCGCGGACCAGGCCCCTGAATGCGGAGATCGCATCGTCGTAGCGCCCTGTCCGCAGCGCCGTCTCGGCGTCTGCAATCGTTCCTTGTGCATAGGCGCCCACGTAGCCGACCGAGACCAGCACGGCCAGGGACAGGGTGACACGACGCGCGGCGCGGATCACTGACCCTTCTCCTCCAGCTCGCGAATCGAGCGCGTGTTCAGCGCCAGCTCGACCAGCAGCTCCTCCAACTCGCTCTCGTAGACCTCCGGGTCCATCTCGTCCTTCCGCAGGCGCAGCGCCGCGACCTGCTCCTCGAGCCGGCGCTTCTCCCCGTAGAGTGCGGCCAGCCTGGGGTCCGACGGCACCGCGCCGGAGGCCACGGTCTCCGTTCCAGCGCTCAGGAACAGCGTGCGCGCCAGGGGTCCGTCCGCCTCCTGTGGGCCGGGCTCGCTGCTCCCTTCCCCGTCGGCGTTGTCATCGAGCAAGGCGTGCTCGGTCAGCAAACGGCCATCCGACTCGTAGACGCGTGCGACCTCACGCCGCGCGTAGTCAAAGGCCTCGAGTGCCGAGACGCGCTCATCCTTGTCGACATCGGCCCCATCACCGGCGAACGCCTCGACGAAGTAGGCGGCAAATAAGGTCTGGTTGCGCTCCGCCCCACTACGTGTGGCTGTGATGATGACGCGGCGCTCGCCCGAGAGCGTTGCGATGAACTCGCCGCTGGAGCTGGCCGCGTTTACATAGACCATCATCTGAGTCGGGAAGGCCTCGAGCAGCGCGTCGAACTCGGCCGGCATCATGTCGGGGCCCGGTAAGTTGAAGCGTGACTCGCCGTCCCGCATACTGCCGTGGCCGATGAGCAGAACGAAGATTCGGTCGTCGTGCCCGGCGCGGCCCGCCAGATCCCTGAGCGTGCTCTCAACGTTCTCACGCGTCGAGCGCGTCGAGATACGACTCGGATCCGTTTCTACCTTCTCGGCCAGGTAGACCACGTTCGACTCGGGCACGCCCCACCGCCCCTCGGCCGCATCGATAAACGTCGTCGCCCACTCGTGGAAGGCGGCGGCGTAACGAGGCTCGCCGCCCAGACCCGTGATCACGACCAGATGGGTCTGCGCGGCGGCGGGCACGGCCAGCCAGGACAGCCCCAGGAGCGCGGCGACCAATCTCACACCAGCCCCCTGTACTTGCGGTAGCCCCACTCGCTACCCACGAAGGCAAGTAGCAGAAGGAAGATCACGGGCATGTCCCAGAGCTCCTGCTCCTCGATCAGGGTGGTGCCGCCTTCTGTGAAGCTCACGTCCTCCGGCAGGGTGGCCACATTCGCTGGAGTATAGAACCGGCCGCCCGTCTCTT
>JBDHKT010000112.1:0-6236 GCA_039586255.1 Gemmatimonadota bacterium
CATGGCAGGAACGCCGAGGCCCACTCGGCGATGCCGCGGAAGAAGCCTGGGAAGAGCAGCCAGGCAATGAAGGTTGCGGTCGCCACGGCGAGGACCGTCGGCACGAACACGGCCGTGACCCGGTCGGCGAATTCCTGGATCGGCACCTTGGTGCCCTGCGCCTCCTCGACCATGCGGATCACGTGGGCGAGGAAGGTGTCCTCGCCGACGCCGGTGGCGCGGATACGGAGCATCCCCTCCTTGTTGATCGTCGCACCGATGACCTTTTCGCCCTCTTTCTTCTCCACCGGCATCGATTCACCCGTGGCCAGCGACTCGTCCACCGAGCTGTATCCACCGATCACCTCGCCGTCGGTGGGTATCTTTTCGCCGGGTCGGACTACCAGGACATCGCCGACATCGACTTCCTCAATGGGCACCTCGACCTCCGCACCACCGCGCTCGACACGCGCCGTCTTCGCTTCCAGTGATAGGAGCTTCTGAATAGCCTCCGAGGTGCGGCCCCGCGCCTTGGTCTCCACCCAACGGCCGGTCAGATGGATCGCCATGATCATGGCGCCGACACCCGCGTAGTTGAGCAGCTTGGGCGCGTAGCCGAGATCGTAGGCGACGGCCACGAAGCCGGTGGCGAACGCTACCGTCGAGCCGATGGCGATGAGGGTGTCCATCGTCGGCGTGCGGTTGAGCAGGCTGCGGTAGCCGCCGCGGACCGTCTCCCACCCCCAGACAAAGAGGACGGGAGCGGCGAGGACGATCATCCCCAGGTCGAAGGCGAGGGCCGACGGCCACATCACCCCGAAGAACATGTGGGGGATCATCCAGGCGATGATCGGCGCGGTTAACACCCAGGCCCAGATCATCCGACCGCGCGCGCGGTCGACCTTGCGCTGGTCCTCCTGCAACCGCTCGCGCTCCCGGGCCAGGCGCCGCTCGGCGCCGGGGCGCTCAACCGACGCCACACCGAAGCCGGCCCCCTCCACCGCGCGTCGCAGGTCGCGCACCTGCGCCCGCTCCGGCGCGTGCTCCACCGTGGCTCTGTGGGTGGCGATGTTGACGGCGGCTGAGCTCACGCCTTCCAGTTGCGCGAGCGCCTTCTCGACCGCCTGGGCGCAGGAGGCACAGTGCATCCCTTCGATATCGAGGACGATCTTCTGCGGCTGCGCGTCCTCCTGCGACGCTACCACCTGTGCTCGGTCGTCAGCTTTGCTCACAGGTCACCATCATCGTCTGTGTAAAAGATCTGGATCCACTAGAAAAAGATCGCGGGCGCGAGGGCTCCTAATGGGAGTCCCCACGCCCGGGTCTGAGGGGGGTACCGGCTTACGCCGGCGGTACTACGAGCCCGGAGGCGGTGGCGGCTCTGGCTGTCTTTGCCGCTGCCGCATACCGCGCCCCCTCATCCCGCGATCGCGATCCTGCCGCCAACGATCCCTCTGCTGGCGGCGGAATATCTCGATGCCCTCGCGCCAGGCCGTGTACTTCTCGCGCTGCGCGTCCGTCAGGACGTCCAGCGAACCCCGCTCGACCTCCAGTAAACCACGGGCCACCCCGGTCTGCAGTTCCGCGCCTTCTTCGATCAGCCGCGCGAGCGCGTCATAATCGCTCTCCGCACGCGCTTGCTGCATAGCCTCGCGGTGCGCGCTCAGACGCTCCATCTGCGCCTGCATCAGCGCCTGATGGTCCTCGCCGATCTGCTCCAGCCGGCCGACCTGCTCATCGCTGAGCTCCAGTTCCTCCTTGAAGCCGAGAAGCATGTGAGGCCCCACGTGACCGGCCCCGCGCATCCCGGCCCTGTGAAAGCCCCGCTGTCCCACCATCTGACCCATCATCTCCGAGTGCACGCCGCGTCGGGCACGCATCCCGCGGGTCCGAGTCGTATCCTGCTCTTGTCCCAGCGCCGTCCCCGAAACCGCCAGGATTGCCGCCAGCGTCAGGACCGTCGTCAATCCAAATATCTTCCTCATGATCCACGCTCCGTTCGGTGGTCGGTGTCTTAGCCACTCGTATATACTGACACCTACCGACCCCTGAACGTTAGCGCTCCCGCCGATGCACGTCCAACACGCCCACCACCACCCCTACCGCACGTAGCGGTACAGCAGGTCCACGATCTCTTCCCTCACCTGCTCCGCCGGCTCGCCGCCCAGCTGGATCGCGTGCGTCACGCACCCCTCCAGATGGTTGGCCAGCAGCAGCTTCTCGGCCCCGTTCAGCGCCGAGTGCACCGCCGCGAACTGCTGCAGGATGTCCGGACAGTAGCGCTCTTCCTCGACCATGCGCTGGATCCCCTCCACCTGGCCGCGGGCCCGGGCGAGACGCTTGAGGATGTCGCGCTTGGTATTGTCTGCAATGCCCATGGCGTGAACGGGCTTCGTCATCGGGCCTCCTATGCTATACTGGGGTATAGTATAGCGGACCCTCGCTTCGGTCAACCCCTCCCCTTCCTTCCTGCTCGTTCTCGTTATCGTGATCGTACTCGGTGAACGGCTTTGCGGTGGGAATTCGTTGGGATAAAGAGAGTCGGGGTCAGAGATTCGGGGAGTCGGGGAGTCGGGGAGGTAAGAAGTGGTCCTATACTTCCCAACCTCCCCGAATCCCCGACTCCCCGAATCTTCAGCGTGCCGCGCGCTCCCTCAGATAGCCGGTGATGGCGTCCAGCTCCTGGTTGTTCAGCGGCTGGACGTCGAAGAGCGCCATGTAGGCCTGCATCTGGCCGACGACGCGATCCCAACCCGTCGCGGTGTGGGCGCTCGGCGCCGGTAGCTCGTGACAGACCGAGCACTTCTGCTGGAACAGCTCCCTTCCCGGCCCCGCCGTCAGCTCGCCCGCTTCAGGTGTGGGAAGCGCGTAGCGCTGCAGATAGGCGATGAGGGTGTCGGTGTCCGCCTGGGAGGGGATCTCGACGCTCTCGTAGCCGGCCATCACGACCTCGCCGATGAGGCCTGTGGTCAGCGGGCCGCCGAGGCGGTCGCTGAGCTGCTGCATGCGCAGGATGTTGCGCTTCACGAGTATCGGCCACTCGGCCGCGCTGTGCATCTGCGGCGTGGGCAGCCAGTGGCACTGGATGCAATAGACCTGCAGCAGGCCTGCGCCCCGGGAGCCCGGCTCGGGCAGGTCCTCGGGCCGGAAGTCGTTGGGCGGCAGGCCGACGCCGATGGAGCTGATCATCCGCCACCGCTGTCCCCGCTCGAGGCTGGCGGTGAGAGTGCCGCCTAGCTCGGAGAGCACGCTGTCGACAGCCAGCAGGTCGATCGGCTGCTCTGATGCGTCCTGCTGACAACCCGTCGCCGCCGCGGCGATCAGAACCAGAGCGGCGATACCGGCCCCGGGTCTCTTGTACATTGTCTCTCCCTTCGCTGGAAACGGGCGGCCGCAACGCGTCAGGCCGCTCTCGACCGTCTTAGTGCGGCCACCCCGGCGAACGTGTAGTCGACGATCGCGATGGCCGACGCCGCGCCGACGGCTACGACAAAGACGGCGCTACGCTCGGGCGCCAGGAGCAGCACGAAGAGCGTCACCACCTGCAGAGCGGTCACCAACTTGCCGGCGGGCCGGACCTGGGCCGGAACGTTGATTCCCATGGCCTTTGCCACCAGCCAACCCGTGCCGACATACAGATCGCGTGAGACGAGAATCAGGTATTCCCGCCACCCTAGATACGGTCCCGGCAGGAAAGCCGCCAGGGTGATGAGGACGAACAATTTGTCGAAGGCCGGGTCCATGATGGCGCCCGCCTTGCTCTCCACGCCCAAGCGACGGGCGAGCCAGCCATCGAGCGCGTCGGTGAGGGCGCCGAGAAAAAGAAGGGCGCCGCGCCACAGCAGCCCATCGACCACGACGAAGGCGGCGGCGATAGGCAGACGCAGCGCCGAGATGAAGTTCGGCAGCTTCGCCAGCGCGGATCTTTCGACGCGTCCCCCCATCTTGCGGATTCTATCTCCCTATTCTGAGCGCCGGGTACTATACCCAACCGCCATCCGGGCCGCGAGGTCTCAGGGCGCCCCGCATCAGGCCAGACGCTGCAGGACCGAGCGGAACGGCGTCGGCTCGAGCCCGAACACTTCGCGCAGCACATTCCCGTCCCCCGGGACGATGCTCTCCTCGAACATCATGACCAGCTCGTCGGAGCTGATTGGGGTGGGAAGGCGCCAATTCGAGGCCAGGTCGACCAGCGGGCGCACGATACGCGGCGAAACATGAACCAGCCGGCGCCGGAGCCCGAGCTCCTCGCAGATGATCTCGAGTATGCGGTTGTACGTGAGCTTGTGGGGTCCGCCGATGTCGAAGCTCTCGCTTTTGAGGTTCTCACGTTCCGCCGCCTGAACGAAAGCGTCGGCCAGGTCGGCGACGTCCACCGGTTGGAGCCGGTAGCGGCCATCGCCGATAACCGGTATCAGCCGGAGCCGGCGAACCACCCGTAGAAGGAGCCGCATGAATTCGCCGTCGGGCCCCACGATCACGGACGGGCGGAAGATCACGTAAGGGATGCCCGACCTGCGGACGACCTCCTCGGCCTCGTACTTGGTGCGCTGGTACGCGGTACCGTCCGTCTTGGCGCCCAAGGCGCTCATCAGGATGAACTTGCCCACGTCCGCCCGCTGCGCGGCTTCCAGCACGCGCTGGGTGCCACGGGTGTGGACGTTCTCGAACGTCTGCTCCGGGGGGCGCTCCCGGATGATGCCGACCAGCTGGATGACGACGTCGCAACCGGCTATCGCCTCATCGAGCACCTCGTCCCCGGTCACATCTCCCTCGACCAGTTCGGCACCCAACTCGGTCAAGCTGCCGGCCGACTCCGGCTCGCGAACCAGGGCACGCAGCCGGTGACCGCGCTCCGCGGTTCGCCGGGCAATGTGGCGGCCCACGAAACCCGTGCCGCCCGTGAGAAACACCGAGAGCTTTGAACCGGACGTGTCGCTCATCGCACGCCGTCCCCCTGGCTCCTTTTCACTTGCCGCGCGACTTTGCCGCCGCGGCGCAGGCCAGCCGCTCCTGTGCGGCGGCAAGCAGATGGCGCGCGTTCGTGTACGTGAGCAGCGTCGCCGCGTCTTCCGACCGCAGCCAGCGGCAGGCCTGAATCCCTTCCGCCCGCTGGGGCAACGTCACCTCCGCCGGGTCGGCCTCGACCAGGAAGTAGTCGCAGAACTTGTGGATCAGCGTGTCGCCGGCCCGGAAGTACCAATCGGTCGCCCCGACCCACTCTCTGAGCTGCAGGTGGGTCAGTCCCGTCTCCTCACTGCATTCACGCAGCGCGGCCGCCTCGAGGCTCTCGCCGGTCTCGACGTGTCCTTTGGGCCAGCCCCAGTTGCCGTAGGCGTCCCTGATGAGCAAGACCTCGAGCGCCTCGTACGCGGGCCGCCGGAAAATCACGCCGCCGGCGCTCAGCTCGATCCTGGCGACCTGGGGTGCTGCCATCAGAGCTCCATCGTTATCTTCAGCACAGCCACAGAGGTGGCCGACAGGGTACGGATCCCATTGCTGTAACCGATATGACCAAGCCTGAGCATGTCGCGGGAAGCTAAGACAAGGCGGACGGCCACGGCAACGCCGCCCCGGAGACGGCTGCGATGAGCGCCCAGCGGGTGCGCTGGTCCCAGCTACGGATCGGGGTATTGGTGACCCTGGTGGTCACGGGCGCGTCATTTCTGGTCTTCTTCATCGACGACGTTCGCGACGCCGTCGAGGGCCACTACACCCTTCACTTTCACACATTCACGACCCAGGCGCTGCGCGCGCGGGCGCCCGTGTGGCTCGCGGGTCAGCCGGTCGGGCAGGTCCGGCGTCTTCGCTTCGAGCCGCCCCGCAGCGATGCGCCCGAACGCCTCGTCGTCGAGCTCCACATCAACATGGGTGCGCAGCCTTTCATCACCGAAGGCGCGGTGGCTCAGGTGACGACGGCCAGCCTGCTGGGAGAGGCGGTCGTCAACATCCTGCCCGCGGCGGAACCGGCCCCGCCGCTGCAGGACGGGGACGAGCTGCCCACGGCGGAGGAGCTCGACCCTTCCTACCTGACACGACGATTGGAGGGCCTCTACGACTCGGTGCCGCCCCTGACCGATCGCTGGCGCCAGCTCATGGATCAGGTCCGCTACGGCGATGGGACCCTGCCACGCATGGCGCGCCGACCCGCCGAACTGCGCGAGCTGCTCACCAATTTGAACGAGGCGGCCGCTACACTCGACACCATCGGCAGCGCAGCCGACGGCCTGGCCGGCCTGCTGGCCGACGAGGAGGTG
>JBDHKT010000113.1:0-6199 GCA_039586255.1 Gemmatimonadota bacterium
AGTGGACAGCCAACAACCGACAGTCGACTGCCGAGTTTCGGCTTGTTCTCGACTGTCGACTGTCGACGTCCGACCCCCTACGTTTGGCACGGCGACGCTCGAGCGTCGAATCTCGGACGTCGGTCGTTGAAGAAAAGCCGGGAATCGGCAGTCGATTGTCGGCTGTCGGATATCGAACTCAACCAGCGCCATGCCTGACCACGATACCCTGATCCTGGAAGCCTCGCAGATACTAACCTGCCCCGGCGCTAGCGAACCGCGCCGCGGAAGATCGATGTCTGACATCGGACTGGTGGAGGATGGAGCGATCGCGATCCGTGGCGGGAAGATCGAAGCCGTCGGCTCCCGCGACGCAATAACCGGATGCTTCCCGGACGCCGAACGGCTCGATCTCAACGGTCATGTTCTCGCTCCCGGGCTGGTGGACTCTCACACACACGCGGTGTTCGGCCGTTATCGGCTCGACGAGTACGAGCAGCGCTGCGCCGGTGTGCCGTACATGGAGATCGCCCGCCGCGGTGGCGGCATCAACGCGTCGGTGCGCGACCTCCGCGAGCGCTCGGAAGCGGAGCTGGTCGAATTGGGCCGCGCCCGGCTGCGCCGCATGTTGGAGCACGGCACGACGACGGCAGAGGTGAAAAGCGGCTACGGCCTGACAACCGAGGACGAGCTGAAGATGCTCCGCGTCGTCCGGGAGCTGGCGGAGGAGGAGTGGATCGATCTGGTGCCCACTTTCCTG
Organism: Gemmatimonadota bacterium; assembly: GCA_039586255.1. Taxonomy (GTDB): domain Bacteria; phylum Gemmatimonadota; class Gemmatimonadetes; order Palauibacterales; family KS3-K002. Next base: position 740 of record JBDHKT010000113.1, read on the forward strand.
GGCGCCCACGCTTTTCCGCCGGAATTCCAGGAGCGCCGCGAAAAGTACGTCGACCTCGTGGTCGGCGAGATGATCCCGGCGGTCGCGGAAGCGGGACTGGCGGTCTTCTGCGACGTCTTCATGGAGCCCGGTGTGTACACGCCCAAGGAGACCCGGCGCGTCCTGGAGGCCGCCGTCGCGAACGGACTCGTACCGAGGCTGCACGCCGACGAGTTCGAGTCGAGCGGTGGCGCCGAGCTCGCCGCCGAGTTTGGCGCCGCCTCAGCTGACCACCTGGGCGCGATCTCGGAGGCGGGTATTGCGGCCCTGGCAGGCTCACGGACCGTCGCCACGCTTCTGCCGGGAACGCTGCTCTTTCTGGGCAAGTCGTACTATCCCCCGGCGCGGCAGCTGATCGATGCTGGGGCGGCCGTCGCCCTGGCAACCGACTTCAACCCCGGGTCGTCGCCGACCGTGAACCTTCAGGTCGTGATGAGCATTGCCTGCAGCCAGCTGGGGATGGCGCCCGCCGAGGCTTTCGTAGCGGCTACCGCCAACGGCGCGGCGGCCCTGCGACTGGGGGACGGGCGTGGCACGCTGCAGCCCGGGGCACCAGCCGATATCGCGGCCTTTGGCGTTCCCGACTACCGGCTTGTGCCCTACCTTTACGGCGGTAATCACTGCGTTGCGGTCTGGAAGCGGGGGGTGCGGGTCCAATGATCCTGCAACATAGCTTCCCGTTCGGGGTACAGTGGCCACAGCCTCGCCTCCAACCTGTCTGCCCGCCCGGGGGGGCGGCCGCTCGGTCGGCGCCCGGCGGGCTGCTGAAAAGTCAGCGCAATTGTATATCTTTATGGGTTATGCCGATGCCGGCCGGGGTTCTGGCGGCGTTTGTGCCGCGCATGGGGACAGCCCGATAGATCGCTAGGATACGGATGAGCGCAGGAGCCAGACACAGGCAGCGAGCGAGGGCCTTCGAGCAGCGCGAGAATTGGAAGCGCGCTATCGAGGAGTACGAGGCTGCACTCGAGGCCGACAAGCTGGAACGGGGTAGGGATGTCGACCTGGCGCTCTATAACCGGATCGGGGACCTCTATCGCCGCGTCGGAAACGTCAACAGGGCCGTCCATTACTACGAGCTTGCCGCCGACGGCCACCTCGCAGCCGGCTTCTACAACAACGCGATCGCCCTCTGCAATAAGATCCTCCGCAACCAGCCGAACCGGCACTCGGCCTACCTGAAGTTGGGCAAGATCGGTGCGGCCAAGGGCTTCCTCTCCGACGCCCGCAGGCACTTCCTCGAGTACGCCGAGCGCATGCAGCGGTCGGGGCAGCTCGATGAGGCCTTCTCCGCGCTGATGGAATTCGCCGATCTGTCACCGGACCCCGAGGTCCGACTGATGATCGCGGATCAGTTGATCGAGCACGATCGTACTCAGAATGCGGTCGAGCAGCTACGGCTGGCCTGGCGCGGCCTGAGCCAGGAAGGCCGCGACGCCGATGCCCAGGAGGTCAGGGGCCGCATTATGGAGCTCGCGCCCGATCGGGATCCGGAGGTCCACCCGCCAGAACAGTCGACCTCCAGTACGACGGATGCGGTGGGGGTCATCGATCTCCCCGAGATCCTGCCCTGGGGCGACGATCCGGAGCCCGAACCTCCAGCGCGACCGGAACCGGTAGTGGCCGACGAGCCGATCCTGAGCGACGAGCCGATCCTGAGCGACGAGCCGGTCTTGGGGGACGAGCCGGTCTTGGGGGACGAGCCGATCTTGGGCGACGAGCCGATCCTGAGCGACGAGCCACTCGTGGCGACGCCACCGCAGGGCTTCGAGGTGCCGGGCGACCTGGACGCCGAAGTGGCCGACATCGATCTCGGACCGACCGACCTCGATATCGACGGCGTGGACATCGATGCGGACTCGCTGCAAGAGCTGGAACAGGAGCTCTTCGGGCCGGAGCCGGCCGAGCCGCCCCTGGATATGGTGCCCACCACGCTGGGTGGTGAAGAGCCGGCGGAGCCCGAGTTCGGGGTGGAGCCCCCAGAGCCGCCGTCGATCGGCCTCGAGGAGCCACCTGCCACCGACTGGGTCGAGCCCGCCCCCGTGCAGCCGCTGGAGCCGGTGGCGCCTCCGATCGAGGAACCGCTCACGACTCCAGAAGATCGAGTCGCTGAGCTCGAGACCAGGCTGCAGTTGGAGGGGAGCCGGCCCGATCTGCTGTTCGACCTCGCGGAGGCGCTGCTCGAGACGGGCGAGCGTGAGAAGGCGACAGTGTGTCTGGCTCGGTCGCTGGAGGGCTACGAGCAGCAGGGCAGCCACGCGGAGGCTGGCCGCGTGCTCGATGAGATGCTGCGACTCGACGTCAACGATGTGCGGGCCTATCAGAAGCGGGTCGAGCTTGCCCTGAGGGCAGGCGATGGTCCGGGATTGGTCGAGGCCTACCTCGCCTTGGCCGACTGTCTGGACCGCACCGACGCCTCGAACAAGGCGCGCGCCGTCTACGCGCGTGTCCTGGAGCTCGACCCTCGAAACGGGCGGGCGGCGGCGGCGCTCGAGATGTTCGTCGACGAGGAGGTAGCTCCCGCGGCGCCGGCGTCGCCTGGCGAGGCGGCAGGCGACTTCGTGGATCTGAGCTCTCTGGTCGCGGAGGAAGAGGCGGCGTCGCGCAAGAGTACGCGGTTCACGATCGCCGCGGCGGATCCGCAGAGCGAGGCGGACGTCAACTTCTCCGACATGCTGAGCCAGTTCAAGTCGAAGGTGGCGGAAACGATCGAGGAAGAAGACGCTGCGAGCCACTACGATCTCGGGTGCGCCTTCAGGGACATGGGCCTGCTCGATGAAGCGATCGCCGAGTTCCAGATCGCCGCCCGCGGTCTCGAGTTCCGGCTGCGCGCGATCGAGATGCTCGGGGCATGCTTCGTCGAGAAGGGCGACCATCGCATCGCGCTCAAGGTCCTGAACCGAGCTCTCCAGGTCCCGGGTCACAAGGATGAGGAACTGGTCGGAATCTTCTACGCCATGGGCCGGTCCTACGAGGACCTCGGCGAAGCCGGGCACGCGCTGGAATGGTACGAGCGCGTGTTGGGCTGTGACATGAACTTCATGGATGTGGGCCAGCGAGTGTCTGCCCTGCAGCCGTAATCGTACCCCCCCTTTGACAAATATCCTTACTCCCAGCTAAAGTGTTCGCCGAGTTGAGCGCCTCGGCGCCCATGGTGTTCTCCTGAAATACCGTTCATGCCGCATACTGCACTGGCAGGACTAGCACGCATTCAGGAGCCGGTCCGCGATCGGCTCGATGAACTCGACGAAGTGATGCGTCGACTGATCGCCGACGATTTCGAGCTCATCGACGAAGTCAACGACTACCTACTGCTGAAGCGCGGAAAGCTGTTCCGCCCCACTCTGCTGTTGCTCAGCAACGAGATCGGCGGGAACCCGAGCCACGAGGCCTTGCTGCTAGCGGCCGTCGTGGAAGCGGTCCACCTGGCGACCCTCGTACACGATGATGCCGTCGATCACTCGGCGCTGCGGCGCGGGATGCCGACGGTCAACTCGGTGTGGGGATGTCAGACGGCCATCATCATGGGCGATTACCTGTATTCGCGCTCGGTCGTGGAGATGACCCGGCTTCGGCGCGTAGACGTTATCGCTGTGCTGGCCGAGGCGGCGAACGCCATGACGATCGGCGAGATGCGGCAGCTGGCAATGCATGATGCCCTGTCGTTTACCGAGGACGACTACTACAGTTTGATAAGCGCGAAGACCGCCTCGCTGATGTCGGCGGCCTGTCAGCTGGGCTCAATGGTCGGCGATCCGGCGTATAGCGAGGTGCTGAAGAGCTACGGATACGCTCTGGGAATGGCTTTTCAGGTCGCCGACGACATTCTCGACTATACCGGCGCCGAGGATGTGACCGGAAAGCCCTCGGGTCACGACCTGCGCGAGCACAAAGTGACTCTGCCGCTTATCGTGGCATTGCGCGACTTCGATCGCGAGCAGCGGCTAGCCGTGAACGCGCTGTTCGCCGATCCCGAGCCCGATGACGGGCTGATCGTGAGCGTGGTCGAGGCCACGGAGGCGTGCGGCGGTATCTCGTATGCGAGGGCGAAGGCGCGGGAGTTTGCGGACCAGGCGCTGGCCGCTATAGAGAATCTGCCGGAGGGCCCAGCGGCGCGCGCACTGGCCAGCGCGGTCAACTACACAGTCGAGCGACGACAGTGACAAGGGGAGATGGACTACTCGTACGGCCCTCGGGCCGCTCGCCGTGGCGGATCGCGGCAATCCTGGCGCTCGGCTTTCTGCTCGGCGCGATTCTCACAAAGCTCTCCGTGCTCTTCATCCCCGAGGGGCCGTTCCGGGAGTTCTTCACGACGACGATATCGGCGAGCCTCGGCCCCCTGAGTGTGGACCTGATGGTGATTGCTTTCACGCTGGGGCCGATCGTCCTGAACGTGAATCTGTTCAGCGTCGCCGGCGTGCTTGTGGTGGCTTACGTGGCGCGGATGATGCTCTGAGTGATGGCCGCGGACCGCTCAGGACTGCGGTACGAAGATCTCTCTCCGGTAGTCCTCGATTGTCGCTTCTCCCCTCAGGCCCGCCAGCCATTCATCAAGGGCCGTCTGCTGGCGCTGCACCATGAGGCGCGCTCTCAACTCCTCTTTGCCCAGCTCGAACTGCTCGCGACTGGGCTCGATGCGTTCCGCCAACTGGATGAAGTAGAACCGATCGTCCGACTCTATCGGGCCCGCCACCTGGTATAGGTCGAGCCCGAACGCGGTGCCGATGGTCGCGCTACCCTGACCCAGGCCGGGAACGAAATCGTACCTCGTGAACAGCGTGCTCGTCTGGAACACGAGGTCGTGATCGCGGCCGACTTCGTCCAACGTCTTGCCTTCGCTCAGCTCGGAAGCGATTTGCCCGGCGATGCTGCCGGCCAGCTCCTTCTTCTTTTCCAGTACCAAGCGGCGGCGGACCGAGGGCTCCGCATCGGCGAACGGTACGTAGCCCTCGGGATCACGTGTCCTGAGGTCCAGGAAGTACCAACCCTGATCCGTTTCGTAGACCGGGCTCAGCTCGCCGATCAGTGTGGAGTCGTGGAAGGCCCAGTAGTGCACCGGAGGGAACATTCCAATACCCGGCACGAAATCGCTCCCTTCCGCCAACGTAACGGTGCGAGACTCCACGCCCATCGAGTCGACCGCCACGTCCATCCCGGCGGTCAGCGCGATCCTCTCGAAGCGATCGACGCTGCCCAGCAACTGGTCCTCTGTTCCACCTGCCAGCTGGACCGTGATCAGGATGTGTGAGGCGCGCGCCCGCTCCTGCTCCCTCTCCTCGAGCTTGATGATGTGGTATCCGTAGTTGGAGAGCACCGGCTCCGACATCTCGCCCACATCCAGCTCGAAGACCGCCGAGTCAAACGCCGGCGTCATGTCGCCGCGTCCGAACCAGCCCAAATCACCGCCCTGCTGAGCCGATC
>JBDHKT010000114.1:0-6167 GCA_039586255.1 Gemmatimonadota bacterium
GCAGCGGGCCGGCGCTCGCCGTCCTGATCGAAGAGACAGTTACTCTGTCGAGACGGCTGCATGCGGCTGTAGAGGAGTTGCACGGCGGAGAGGCGCCGTCAGGCGGACGACGCGCGCTCCTGAGGGATCTGGCCCGGCTGGGGCCGCAGACGGTACCGCAGTTGGCCCGTAGCCGGTCGGTCACGCGCCAGCACGTTCAGGCGCTGGTGAACCCGTTGGCGAAGGCCGGCTACGTGGAGTTGCTGGCGAATCCTGCTCACAGGCGCTCGCCGCTAGTGGATCTCACCCAGCGGGGCAGGGAGCTGGTCTCCGGGATGGACCGCCGGGAGAGTGAGGCATTCTCCGCTCTCGAGGTCGCGGCGCCTGGAGCGGAATTGCGGCGGGCGGCGGAGGTTTTGCGATCTTTACGGGAATCGCTGGAGAGCCCTCTAGGCTAGCCCTGTGCAGCGTCGTAGACGCGTTCGAACCTTGCCGACCGACCCGGGCTGCTCATGTGGAATTTCACGGAGAGCTTGCGGCCTTCGTCTCTGAGCTCGTAGGTCGTGGTGAGCGTCGGGGTGCCACCCTCCATTTTCCGCACGACCTGGAAGTTGTCGCCTCGCCAGCGCGCCCTTGTCGTCACGATGCCGAGTCCTTCGACGCGGCGTTCGATCTGACGGTTATCCGGGAAGAGCATCACGTCCGTGCCGTCTTGTAGCACTATGGTCACGGTGGAGTCGGTCTGCTCTATCCTGAAGACCCGCGCCGCCGCCAGGATACCGCTCACCCGCTCGGCGACGCGCTGGCGGTTGCCCCCGGGCAGCGAGGGGTCAGCCTGGCCCGGCCCTGACAAGAACTCGCGCGGGTCATCGCTCTCCAGGTCGTTGAGCAACCAGGTGCCGGTGAAGTCATTGGGCGTGGGCTCGAAATCGGAGCCGCCGCCGCTGGAGCAAGCGACGAGCGCTGCGGTCAAAGTCAGAGCTGCCACGGTGGGCAGCAGCGGAAAGACTGTAACTCTCATGACTACTCTTCTCAGGGTGTCTGTGGTGGCGGGGCGCCGCGACCCCCTCGGCGGCCGGGCCTCTCCTCTCGCATTCGACCGCGCCTCGTATGAGCCGCCAGGCTATCCCAAACGGCGATCTGCTCGGGCGTAAGGACCGCTCGGACTTCCTGCCGGATCGAGTCGGTGACGGCGCGGAGGCGCGGCAGCATCAGGTCCAGCACGGCGTCAGAGCGCGGCCGGCCGTTCTCCATGATAGCGGCGATCTGCCGCACCTGCTCTGGGGTCAGGTTCAACTCTCGGAACATAGTGGGCAGGTCGCCCTGGCGGAACCTCACCATCATGTCGGGCCCCATCTCGAACGGAGGGGGTCGGCTCCGCGCGTTGCGGACGCGCTCGCTTGCGAACCCGACAAGCACGCCCACCACGAACGTGAGTACGAGGATCGCGATCCCCTGGGCGCGGATGCGGCCGAGTGATTCGACTCCGTTCTTCATCGTGATTCCTCCAGCGCTATGAGCAGCTCGGACGGGTCGGGCAACTCATCGCTCCGCACCCACTGCGCGATTTGCTCCGGCACGCCGATAGCCTCGGCCACGCCTACCTCCGACTCGCCTTCCAACGCCGGCCCCTCGACCAGCGCCAGGGTCGCCGCCGACACGATCCCGGCGATGGCGGCGGCCGCCAGCAACGGGCGCCACCAGTCCGCGACCTGGCCGAACACGCTCACACGGGCGCGACGGGCGGCCAGCGCCGGTGCAGCCGCCGCGTTGATCCGGCCCACAGTCTCCTCGAACCGTTCCCCCTCGGCCGTTGGGTCGAGGGCCGAGAAATCGATCCGTTCGTCAGTCATTCGAGTACTCCTTGAGAAGCCTGGCGCCGAGCCGCTCGCGCAGCGCGCGGCGAGCGGCCATCAAGTGCTGGCGGGACATCCCCTCGGAGATCGCCAGAGACTCTGCGATCTCCCTGTGCTTCCAGCCTTCCAGGTCGTGCAGCAACACTACCTGTCGCTGGACCTCGCTCAGCTCCGTCAGGGCCGACTCCAGCGCTCCCCTCAATTCGGCCCGCTCCGCGTCTCTGCCCGGGTTCTCCGCGGCAGCGGCCGTCACGGTGTCGAGCGGCCGTGCGGTCCGTAACCGCCTGTAACCGCTGTAGTTACGGGATCGGTTGCGGACTATTTGAAGCAGCCACCCCTTGAATCGCTCCGGCTCCCGCACCTCGTCCATCCGCTCCACCGCCCGGACGAAGGCGTCCTGGGTCACGTCTTCCGCATCCATGGCGTTCCCGAGCACGGCGAGCGCCACTGCGTACGCCGCCCGATAGTGGCGGCGCACCAGCGCCTCGAACGCCGCCGCGTCGCCGCGGCGAGCTCGCTGTACGAGTATCGCATCGCTCAAGTCGGGTCCCCTAGCCGCAGCCAAGACTCACGACGCCTCCATATACAAAGACAAGCTAGCCGGGCTCGGTGTTAGCTGGAACCCGGGCCGATCAGCGCTTGCGCCGCCGCTTCTGGAAGGCCAAGCTCAATGGTAACGCTTCTCCGAGCGCGGCTCGATTCCGCTAGCTTAATCCGGTGGGCCGTGAACACGGCGGCCCCTCGGGTGTAGCAGACGGCGAGTGGGTAGTATCCGCGCTCGCCCGCCCAGGGGAAGTGCACACCACATGAGGGCCGGACCTCGCGGATGGCGCACTGCTAAGGTGCGGCTCGTCCGGTCGTGATCGGAGCACTCCGTGGAAAACTCGTTGGGGATTCTTGAGCTCAAGGACAAGGGTAGCGGCTTCGTCCGTTGCCGCGAGGCCAGCTAGCTGCCCTCGAACTGCGACGTTCATGTCGGTCGCAAGCTGATCCAGCAGTACGGGCTGCGGACGGGCGACGAGATCGCTGGCCTCGTGGGCAAGGCGCCCGGTAAGGTCAAGGGCCCGCCGCTCACCGAGATCACAGCCGTCAACGGCAGGCCCCCCGAGCATCTGGAGGGACGCCTCCAGTTCAGTCGCCTTGGCGCCGTTCACCCGGACGAGCAGATCGTGCTCGACTGCGGCCGCAAGCTTCTCGGAAACCCCTACCTCACCAACCGTGTGATCGATCTTCTCTGTCCTTTCGGAAAAGGCCAGCGAGCGCTTATCGTCTCGCCGTCCAAGGCAGGTAAGACCACCGTACTTCAGTCGGTTGCCGAGGGGATCGTGAAGAATAACCCCGACGCTACGCTCTTCATCCTGCTGGTCGACGAGCGGCCGGAGGAAGTCACGGAGATGGAGATGTGCGGCTTCGGCGAGGTCGTCTCGTCCAGCTTCGATTTCCCGGCCGACCGGCACGTCGCAGTGGCCGAGCTTACTCTGGAGCGAGCGCGGCGCCGCGTCGAGCTAGCAGAAGATGTTGTCATTATCCTCGACTCAATTACGCGGCTGGCACGCGCCTACAACAACGTGGAACGGGGCACCGGTCGCACGCTCACCGGCGGAATCGATGCCTCGTCGATGGAAGGCCCGAAGCGCTTCCTCGGTAGCGCCCGCAAGATCGACCCGGCGAAGGGCGGCGGCGCGCTCACCATCATCGCGACCGCTCTCGTCGACACCGGCTCGCGCATGGACGATGTGATCTTCGAGGAGTTCAAGGGCACCGGCAATAGCGAGTTGGTGCTGAGCCGTGAGCTGGCCGACCGTCGCGTCTTCCCGGCCATCGACCTGAACGCCAGTAGCACGCGACGCGAGGAGCTGCTTCTCGACCCACAGGCGCTGGCTGTCTCGCAGGCGATTCGCCACCGCCTCGCCCAAGCTTCACCGGTGGACGCGATGACCGAGCTTCTCGGTGTCATGAAGAAAACGAGGTCGAACGCCGAGCTCGTCAAACAAGCCGCCGCCACCTTCTGAGCCACATCGCTTGCCGCTTGTAGGGGACGACGCGATTATAGGCAATCGGTCACCCGGATTCGCCCCGTAATTTCGTTGCCCCAATATGAAGGTTCTCTCGCTTCGCCGCCTTTTCCACAGGTTTCTATGCGCCGTCGCGCTGCTCGCCTGTGGTGCGCTCCCAAATGTTGCAGCAGCACAGATTGTGGCGGGGGCTGATGTTACCTATGCCAACCGGTATGTCTGGCGGGGCGTCACCCGCGCCAGCGTCCCCGTGTTCCAACCGGACCTGTACCTGGCCTACCGGCATGCCGTTAGCTTCTTGACTGTCGGTGGCTGGTGGAGCTTCGAGACGAGGAGCGGCGAGGACGAAATCAGCGATACCGGACCCGGGGTGGGTGGGTTGGGAGAGTCGGACTACTGGATCGAGCTCTCAACGAGGGCCGGGCCCCTGGACCTCGCCGTCGGATTCACGAGATACCTGTTCGACGATGACGTGCCCGGCGGCCGCGACAGCTCGTGGAACACCAGCGAGCTGTATGCCACTCTCTGGTGGGAGACGACGGCGCTCATACCCAAGGTCAAGCTCTGGTATGATATCGACGCGATCGAGGGCGCGTACGTCGAGACGAGCATCGATCTGCGACTGCCGATCCTTCCCATCGCCTACATGTACATCGGCGCGCTCGCCGGCTGGAGCGCCGGGCAGGCGGTTCGCGAGTCTGCTCCCTCGCAGCCGGCCTATTTCGAGAAGGATGGCCTGACGCACGTCGATATCTCCACCTGGGCTTCGTTTCAGGTGGGGAGAGGGCTGTCTCTGGCGCCCGAGTTGCACATTCAGATCAATGAAGACGCGGCGACAAAGCGAACGCCTGCCGACGATTCGGCCGGTGTGAAGGTCTGGTTCGAAATCGCTTTGAGTTGGGCCCACGACTTCGGAGGCAGGTGGTGAAATACAGGGTGCTACTGGCTTCTGCACTTCTCATGGCAGGGTGCGGCTACAATGAGATCCCTCTTTCCGCGCCGGTCTCGGAGCCGCCGGTGCCTCCGGGTGGTGAAGCGCCGCTGTACGCCGGCCTCGGCCGGGCCGATATCACGCCACCTCCGGGCCCCGGGCTCTACGCCTACGGTCCCGAGGGTCGCGAGGCCCGCGGCTACCGCAACCGTCTGTACGCCAAGGCCCTGGTCCTTGAGGACGCGGAGGGCGAGCGGATCGCGTTAGTCGTCGCCGACCTGGGTGTCATCTCCGTCGCGCTCCACCGGTCGGCCGCCGATCGTATTGTCGAGTCCACGGGTATCGGGGCGGATCGACTCGTACTGGCGGCGACCCACACCCATGCGGGGCCTGGGAGTTTCATGGGGGTCAAGCAGTTCGACGATCACGGTACATCGGTCGCGGGCTTCGACACGGCCATGGTCGGTTTTCTCGCCGACCGCATCGGGAACGCGGTGCGGCAAGCCGTCGATTCACTTCGCCCCGCGCGGGTCGGGTTCGCCATGGTCCCAGTCTGGGGCTTCACACGGAATCGCAGCCTTGGCGCCTTCCAGCAGAATCCCGACAGTCTGAAGGTGTACGAACCGCCGCCTGGCCTGAATCTGGACGAGAGTCAGCGGGCGGTCGATCCCACATGGACGATGCTTCGTGTCGATTTGTTCGATGCTGACCAGGCTCGATTCGTACCCGCGGGAGCGCTGAGCATCTTCGCCATACACGGGAACGCCATCCCTTCGGTGAACGATCTTTACGACGCCGACATTCACGCGGTGATACAACGTCGTCTGGAAACCCACGTAGACAGCCTGAACAACAGGACTCGGAGGTTCGCGCCCGGCGCGGTCCACCTCGTGGCAAACGGCGCCGAAGGAGACGTGGCGCCCACCTTCCCCGAGGCGTCGCGATGCCCGCCGCCGAAGCTGCGCCTGGGGCGCCGGCCGGGAGGGCCGCATACCCCACCTCCGGCAGAGGAATGGCGTCCGGTTCCCGCCGATCGTGCCGCGGCGTGCATGGAGGCGGCCACGACCTATGTGGACTCGGCGGGCCCGGCGCTCGCCGAGCGTGCGGTCGCGATCTTCGATTCGCTCGATGGCCGCCTCAGCGGCGACGTGCGGATCGCGCGCGCCTTTCGCACCGTGCCGTTTCGAGGCCCGGGCGCCCCACCCGATCTCTGCGACGCGCCGAGGGTCGGCACCGTCATGCTCGTCGGCAGCGATGGCTCGACGACCCGCTATTACGGTTGGCGGTTGTTCGGTGTGATTCCGATGGGCTTCGACCACCGGGGCTCATCTGTCGAACCGGAGCCCAGGGGTTGCCATGCGCAGAAGCGAGTCGCCCTCGGCTCGC
>JBDHKT010000115.1:0-6159 GCA_039586255.1 Gemmatimonadota bacterium
GCCGGTGAAGATGAGCGCGCTCTCGGGGAACGCGCTGCCGCTGCCGTAGAAGAGCAGGAACTCGGGAGATGGAGCCTCGCCGATGATCGTCCAGCGCCAGCGGCTCGGTCGTCCGGCGAATGGAAGGGCTCGTGTAACGACGTTAACCGCGCTCGGCCCGTCGGCGTCGGCATCGCCGAGTAGCTCGAGCAGGCGCTGCGAATCGGCGATCGCCACATCGACTCGTGCCGCCCGCGTCCAGAGCCCGCGTACGATGGCGACCGCCGCTTCGTCCGACGCAGCGGCGATGGGCTCGGGCCAATTCGAGGTGCTCATGCGTCGCTCCTGTTGGAGAGTCTGGCGTCGAAGGAACGGAGTGTGCCCAGCCCGCGGGCTCCGAGCCCGTACAGGCGAGCCACGAGCTCGTCCAGCCCTCGACGTTCACCGGGATCCAATCCCCCGGCGGCGTGTGCGTGTCGGCTCAGTTCGATGCAACCCATGCGTGCAGCCGCGTCGGGCTCTTCGGGTAAAGGCAGGAGAGCGACCGTCCAACCGAGGAAGCGGAAGTAACCTCCGGTTGCCCGCTCAGCGATCGCTTTCAGGTAGGCGCGGGCGACGGTCGAATTGAGAACGGCGGCCAAGAAGTGCGCATCCTCATCCGACGCGGCTGGTATCTGATAAACGGTATTGAGGCTGATCAGCGGTGCGGCGCCGTCGAGGAACGGAACGCGTGGCGGCACCACGACCGCTCCAGGCTCGGGCGCGATATCGCGCCACGCTACCCTGAGCGACCACTTTTCCGGTCGCGCACGGAAGAGCGTCCAGAACGGCTGGCCCGGCCTGAGGTCGACCCGCTTCTCCAGGGCGCGCTCGTGGCGCCGCAGGTAGTCCCGGGTCGCGGGCGGTAGGCTTGGGAGCGGGTGTCCCTCGTCATCGTGAGTCCACAGGAGGGCCCGGCCCGGGGAGAAGCGCCACGGTTCCAGGTCCTCTCCGCGCAGAGCCGGGCGCAGTCGTTCGACCTCGATCTGCACCGGCGAACCGGCGAGGTCGATGGTGGCGCGCCCTCGTGCCGGATCATCGCCGGTCACACGTCCCACGAAGAGATCGTTCACGCCGGTCACGATCCCGCGGCGGGGGCGCCGACCGTGCTGCGAGCCGAGTGGCGAGCCGGCGGTGTTCATGCGTTCGAGAGTCGCGCGCACGCGAGGTGGCGCCAGCGCCCAGGGTGCTTCGGAATCGTCGATGAGCGGGAGCTGCGCCTGGGCCAAGCGGAACTCGAGCGGCGTGCCACCGCGGTCGTGGACCCGGATCGATACCTGGTGCTTCGCGTCGGGCTCGCCGTGCGTGAGCAGGAGGGCGAGCGGGTAGGTCGTCGCCTCGAAGAGCCTCTCCGGTGCCAGGGCACAGTCCTCGAGACAGAGAATTCGCGCACTCGTCGCCAAGCGGGCGCGCAGCGCGCCGGCGGAGAGGGTCCGGGTGAGCTTGGCGGGAAGCAGCATGCCGAGGGCGCCGTTCTCGGCCAGCAGGCCTAGGGACCGCTCCAGGAAGAGGGCGCTCAGGTCGAGCTGGGCGGCGAACCCGCGGCCGGCGCCGGCCAATCGGCTGCCGGCGCGCCAGCCGGCGTCGCGCAGAAAGCGGAAGCGTTCCTTGAGGCGGTGACGCGATAGACCGGACCAGTGATGGGTCCGAATCCAGGGCGGGTTGCCGAGCACGACGTGGAAGCCGGGCTCGGGGCTCTCAGGGTCGGCGAAGTGGATCGGAAAGGAGAAGAACGGGAGCTCTTTCTCCTCGCGTATCTTCTTGAGCAGACGGCGAAGCTCGCTGCGGCGCCTCTTCAACGCGACCGCCGCCTTCTTCTGCGAGCGCGAGAGCCCGGCCCGTCTTCCGAAGAGGTCTCGACTGCGCGCCGCCGCACGCAGGTCCTGCCTCCGCGCGTCGATGCCGGCTGCCAGCCCCGCCAGAAAGCTCACCGCCAGATCGCGCTCGGCCCGCTGCAGCCCACTAAGCACCCGACGCTTGCCGGCGCCGCCGGCCCGGAAGTAGCGGTCGCGCCGCTCGCTGAGTTGCTCGACCCGGCGCCGCCAGCGACTCGCCGCGAGCCCCTGGTCGAGGTCACCGTACTGCATGAGAAAGTCGATCGGGTCGACCAGCGCGTCGCCCTGGCGGATGTTGATGTCGAGGTTCGGTAGCGGCGGCACCTGCGAGATGTCAATCACCTCGAGGTCGACAACGAGGGCGAGCCAGAGGCGCAGCTCGCAGAGCCTTACGGCCGCCGCATTGATGTCGACGCCGTGCAGGTTCCGCCGGATGATCTCTTGTCGCCGCTCGAAGCGGGCGAACGGGTCGGGCGGCCGGCCCTCGAGCCCATCTCGTAGCGATTCGAGCCTGTGCAGCGCCGCGAGGAGGAAGGCGCCCGACCCTACCGCGGGATCGAGAACGCGAATCTCGCGCGTGCGTGTCGCCAGCCGTGTGCGAAGCGATTCCTCCAGCGACGGCGAGCCACCGGAGAGGAACTCTCCGACCAGGTCTCGCTCGCAGTCGGCGGCTCGAGCGAGGTGTGCGCACAGCGCGCCGTCGACCAGGCGATCGACCAGTGAGCGCGGCGTGAAGAACGCACCGGTGGAGCCACGCACCGACCCCGCCATGAGACCCTCGAACACCCGGCCGAGCATTTCCGGGTCGACGGCGACGTCCTGGTCCGCAGGTTGGTCCTCGCGGAGCGTGAACTGGTATCTGTCCAGCAACTCGTGGAAGATCGGCGTGAAGCATTCGTCGGGAACGTTGAGGCGCGGATACCTCCGCTCCAGAGCGTCCCGCTCGAACAGACCGCCGTTCAGGTAAGGCAATTCGCCGAGCTCTTGAGCCGAGCGTCCGCGTCGCTCGGATGGCCGATTGAGGGCGCTGAAAAAGAGGGGCTCGAGCCGGTGGCGGAAGAACGGGACGCCGGTGGTGAGAGCGTCTTCGAAGATGCGGCGCAGGTAGACGGTGTCCCCGTCCAGCCAGCCCTTCCGCTGCAGGAAATAGAGAAACAGCAGGCGGCTCAGCAGGATGAGCGCGAGGTCGAAACGGTCAGCCCCGGCATTCTCCGGGATGCCGGTCAGCCCTGCGGCCAGCGCCGCACGCTGGCGCCTGAACTCGGCGAAGAACCTGCCGGTGACCTGCTCGCGGTCGAGTGCCTGGATGTGGGCGAGTGCTAGGTCGCTGGCCGTGGCGGCACCGTTCACCGCCAGAGCGGCCAGGATGTCGAGCTCCGATCGCCGCGGCGCGTCGAGCTCGATCCACAGCTTGCGCAGCCGTAGCGGCCCCGATCCCAGTCCCCAGCTCGCCACGACCAGGCGGGTCTCATCGCGGGCGTCGAATATCAGTAGCGCGCGCCGCGCCGGGTTGTGCCGGTAGAGTGCCGAGGACACCCGGCGGATCGTCTCGGGGTCGAGGCGCTCGCCGAGCACGATCCGGAAGACGTGAAAGCCGGCGTGACGCGCGGCGACCTCCAGGGTGAGCGCTTCCGACGGGTCGAGCCCGAAGTCGGCCAGGGACCCGTCCGGGACACGCAGGCCCAGCGGCTCGAAGCCGAGCGCGGACAGCAGCGCCTCGGTATTCCCTGCGCGCCAGCTCCGGAGTGCTTCCTGCAGTCGGCGGGTTTCGTCCACCGAGCCCCCCCTCGTTCTGAGCGTTCCGTTAGCTGTCCTTGGGTCATGCTGTGGCCGGGACGTCAACAGATCGGCATCGGCGAGACAGGGGTGACCGCGACGACGGTGGCGTAGTGTGCGGCGCCCTTGACGGGGAGCGCGTGTGGCCCGACCATGATTGCTCAGGCTACACGCACGAGAACCACTGCCCACCCGCTGGCGGGGCAGGTAACGCAGGAGATCGCATGAGAAGATTGCTACTGGCGCTGAGCCTCGCGAGCCTCACCCTCGTCCCGAACACGGCGGCGGCTCAGGCCTACCTCGGCTTCCAGGGGAACTGGGGCGATCGCTACGACTGGGGTATCGGCGGCCGCGTCACGGTGGACCTGACGCCGAAGCTCATCCCGCTGATGATCGCCGGATCGTACGACTATTACTGGCCCGGTGAGACCCTTACGAGAGATTTTGACTACTGGGAGGTGAACGTGAACGCGCTGTTCGTACAGCGCGTCTTCGGCGTGGGCACAGGGGGGTACGCGTCAGGCTACCTGGGTATCGGGCTCAACATTGCCAACCCCTCGGTGACGATAAAGGAAAGCGGAGCCAAGAGCTCGGACACCGATGTGGGCCTCAACCTACTAGGCGGGACGAAGTACCATGTCGGCCGCGTATCGCCGTACTTCGACATCGGCTTCACCTTCTGGGGTGCCGAGCAGGTCAAGGTCACCTTCGGCGTCGATGTGGCGCTGGCCAGGGACTTCTAAAGCGGCGGTGAACCGTCATGAAGATCGAGCTCAAAGGCTGGAAAGCGATCGCGGCGCTGGCGGTCATCGTCGCCGTGATCGCCGGCACGTTCCTCGCCGAGCGGTCGACCCTCGAGTCGGAGGCGGCCGACGAGCTCAAGGTCTGGATACGCAGCGAATATCTGGCCCGGGGGATGCACGGCATCGACTCGGGCCAGATGACCGAGGAGGAATTGCAGGCAAAGGGTGAAGAACTCCTGAGCCTGAACGAGGTCCAGTTCACCTCGATCAACGCACGAGGCCGCGGCGACGATATCGTCGTCAAGGTCGAGATCCGGGTGGCAGGCGAAGAGCCGCCGGATGGTGAACCGGTGCGCTACTTCAGGATGTCCCACAGCACGGTGACGGGCTGGCGCGTGCTGCGCGAGGCCACCGCGCTGTCGTATTACCTGAAGCTCTTCTGAGCGTGCGGGGCGGAAACATACGTTTGACCCGCCGTTGCCCGGGAACACCTCGAAAGCTAGAATCGTTCCTGTATCCCTCATCCTAGAAGCACGTCGCTCGGCGCTCTCGAGCTAGAGCGCGGAGCCGCGTGCGGCTGCGAGTAAACCGGATCGGCGGGCAGTCCGTGCTCGCCGGGTTGACGGCCTATCGACTCACCGTGGGAGGCACATCATGCTGAAGGAGTTCAAGGAATTTGCCATGCGGGGCAACGTTCTCGACATGGCGGTCGGAATCATCATCGGGGTGGCGTTCGGCGCGATCGTAAACTCGTTGGTGAAGGACATCCTGATGCCGCCGCTGGGGCTACTGCTCGGCAAGATGGACTTCTCCAGCCTGTACCTGAACCTGTCGGGCACCGACTACGCCTCGCTCGCGGCGGCGCAGGAAGCGGGCGCGGCAACCATCAACTACGGAGTCTTCCTCAACACGATCATCAATTTCATCATCGTGGCCTTCGCCGTCTTCCTGCTGGTGCGGCAGGTGAACCGCTTTACGAGAAAGGAAGAGGCGCCGCCGCCCGAGCCGACGACGAAGGAGTGCCCCTATTGCGTGTCGGAGATCGCGATCAAGGCGATGCGCTGCCCGAGTTGCACGTCGGAGCTCAAGGCTGCGTAGTTCGTCGCAAGGAATCACGTGCGCCTGTGGCCGGCCGCACGGCAGTCCATAGACAAAACTGGAAGGAGAAACGGGGATGGCCAAGATCAATGACGTTGAGGGCATCGGCCCGACGTATGCCGAGAAGTTGCAGTCTGCCGGCATCAACACGACGGATGAGCTTCTCGAGCACTGCAAGTCGTCCAAGGGTCGGAAGGACATCGCGGAGAGCACAGGCATCAGCGAGAAGCTGGTACTGCGCTGGACGAATCACGCGGATCTGTTCCGCGTCAAGGGTATCGGCGAGGAGTACGCCGACCTGCTCGAGGCGGCGGGCGTCGACACCGTACCGGAGCTGAGCCAGCGGAACGCTGCGAACCTCTGTGCTAAGCTGAGCGACGTGAACGAGGAGAAGAAGCTGACGCGGCAGCCGCCCTCGGAGAAGCAGGTCGGCGATTGGATCGAGCAGGCGAAGTCACTGCCACGAGCCATCGAGTACTAGCGCGCAGATCGGTGCCGGCACATTAGAGTGCGGCCGGTCAGCGGCGCCGATGTGCGTGCATAGACTGAGGAAAGAGACAACCTCGAGCGGTGGAGGTACCCCGCGTGGCTAACTACGAGAAGCTGGGCGCCTTCTATCTCGGCCGAGCCTACGATCTGGCCGAGAAAAAGGGGCACCAAGGTGAACTAACGCTCTACGACTCG
Source organism: Gemmatimonadota bacterium (assembly GCA_039586255.1). GTDB lineage: Bacteria > Gemmatimonadota > Gemmatimonadetes > Palauibacterales > KS3-K002. The sequence continues at coordinate 6,155 of JBDHKT010000115.1, forward strand.
AAGGA
>JBDHKT010000602.1:0-860 GCA_039586255.1 Gemmatimonadota bacterium
GTCGGCTATCGGCTCGACGAGCTGCCAAATGCCATTACCAGGGAGACACCCGCCTCGTTCGAGCCGGTCCTCGACTACGTCGTGGTCAAGGTCCCCCGCTTTGCCTTCGAGAAGTTTCCCAGCGCCGATCCGGTGCTCGGCATACAGATGAAGGCGGTCGGCGAAGTGATGGCCATCGGCCGCACCTTCAAGGAAGCCTGGATGAAGGGCTTCAACTCGCTGGAGAACGGTCGCGCCGGTTGGGAGTGCGGTCAGACACTCGGCGACGACGGCCTCTCCGCCGATGACGACGAGACCCTGTTGGCCGCGCTGCGCCGGCCGACTGCGGATCGTGCGTTCCAGATCAAGCGCGCGCTGGGTAACGGGCTGAGCGCCGAGCAGATCAGCGAGGTCAGCCACATCGACCCCTGGTTCACCGATCAGCTGAAGGAGATCGTGACGGCGGAGACCTGGTACGCTTCGCTGGCCGAGCCGACGCGCGAGGCGACGTGGGAGATGAAGCGTCTCGGTTTCGGCGATGAGTTGCTGGGCAAGCTCCGTAGTGAGACGGGAGCCGCTGTCCGAGAGCGGCGCTGGGGCTGGGGGATGCACCCGTCATATAAGATGGTCGACACGTGCGCGGGCGAGTTCCCGGCCGCCACTCCTTATCTGTACAGCACATACGAGGAGGAGAACGAGTCGGTCCGCAGCGAGCGGCGCAAGGTAGTTGTGCTGGGGAGCGGGCCCAACCGGATCGGACAGGGCGTCGAGTTCGATTACTGCTGCGTCTCTGCGGCTTTCGCCCTGGAGGAAGAGGGTCTCGAGACGATCATGGTGAACTCGAACCCCGAGACCGTCTCCACCGACTTCGATGTAAGCGA
>JBDHKT010000602.1:902-2422 GCA_039586255.1 Gemmatimonadota bacterium
AGCTCTACTTCGAGCCCCTCACCCTCGAGCACGTGCTGGAGATAGTGCACCTCGAGCAGCCCGAGGGGGTCGTGGTGCAGATGGGCGGCCAGACGCCGCTCAAACTGGCGTCGAAGCTGCGCGACATGGACGTCCCGATTCTGGGCACGACAGTAGACGCCATCGACCGGGCCGAGGACCGCGAGCGCTTCGAGGCGCTGGCCCGTGAGCTCGAGATCGACCAGCCGCCGAACGGGTTGGCGGTGAGCGAGGCCCAGGCGATCGAGGTGGCGCGACGCATTGGCTATCCCGTGCTCGTCCGTCCCAGCTACGTCCTCGGCGGCCGCGCCATGGAGATCGTCTACGACGACGAGTCGCTGCAGAACTACTTCGAGCGGGCGGTCCGGGCGTCGCCGGAACACCCGATCCTGATCGACAGCTTCCTCGAGGACGCCTTCGAGGCCGACGTCGACGCGGTCGCCGACGGCGAAGATGTTTTCGTCGGCGGCGTGATGCAGCACATCGAAGATGCCGGCATCCATTCAGGCGACTCGGCCTGTGTCGTTCCGCCGTACCTGCTACGGGACGAGCACGTGGAGACGATGAAACAGCACACGCGGGCGCTGGCGCGGACGCTGGGCGTGGTCGGCCTGATCAACGTGCAGTTCGCGGTAAAGGACGGGATCGTCTACGTGCTCGAGGTGAACCCGCGGGCGAGCCGCACCATCCCCTACCTGAGCAAGGCGACGGGCAACCCGCTGGCGCGACTGGCGGCGCGCTGCATGGTGGGTCGCAAACTGTCGGAGTTCGACCTGAGGGCGGACGACGAGTTTCAGGGCGTCGCGGTGAAGGAATCCGTCTTCCCGTTCGAGAAACTTCCGGGCGTCGATGCTCTGCTCGGTCCGGAGATGCGCTCGACGGGCGAGGTGATGGGAATCGCCGACTCGTTCGGGTTGGCTATGGCCAAGGCGCAGATCGCGGCTGGTAATCCGCTGCCAATGTCGGGCCGCATCGTGGTGACGGTGCACGATCAGGACAAGTCCAATGTGACGCCGATCGTGCGACGCTTCCACGAGCTGGGGTTCGAGATCTGGGCGACTTCGGGCACGGCTCGCTACCTGCGGGCACGTGGAATACCCGCGCAGCCCGTGCTCAAGGTGCACGAGGGCCGTCCCCACATCGTCGATCATCTCATCTCGGGCGAGATCGGTCTGTTGATCAACACGCCGCTGGGCAAGCACGCCCAGTTCGACGACTATGAGATCCGGCGGGCGGCGATCCAGCGCGGCGTACCGTATACGACGACGCTGTCGGCCGCGTCGGCGCTGTGCGACGCGGTGATCGCGCTGCGGCATAGGAAGCTGCAGGTGCTGAGTCTGCAGGAGCGGGCGCAAAGGGCAGATGCATTGGTGATTGGGTCTTGATACCGGACAGTTGAAGAAACCTTGGTTACATGGATATCGGGTGTCGGATATTGGATATTGAGATCAACCCGATGCTGGTAACGCAATGACCCCACTAATCGGACGGGTCGTCGGAAC
>JBDHKT010000116.1:0-8767 GCA_039586255.1 Gemmatimonadota bacterium
TGTCGATGACATTCCCCAGCCCGAGCGTCTGGAGTGTCGATTCCCTCATGACCTTGGACATTCTTCTATCTCCTTACGAGACCTTGAATACAGACGCGATACCGACGTCGCCGGCGGCGCAACCGAACACCAGAACGTGACCCCCACCCAGATCGACCGCTTCCTCCAGTGCTTCTATCAGGACCCTGGTGAGCGTCGGTCCCTGGGGGTGCCCCCAGACCATCGGGCAGCCGGTGTTGTTCATCTTGCGCCAATCGTAGTCGAGCAGCTTCGAGAAAATCACATCGTTTACGGCGAAGGGGTTGTGGTTCTTGACCACCACCATGTCGGCCATTGTCAGTCCAGTCCTGTCCAAGAGCTTCTGGACGGCAAAGGCGGGAGCTTCGGGCATCAAGCTGGGATGAGTCCGAGCCTCCGTCTTGGCGACGAACTGGATGTCGATCTCCGGTCGTGGGCTGAGCTCCTTGGCCTTCTCCTTGCTCGTGACCAACATGGCCGACATCCCGTCGGAGGCGTGAGTCTGGCCTCCGCCGGTGACGCAGGTATCGAGCTCGCGCATGGCCCGCAGTCCAGCCATCGTCACCATGCGCACCCCATAATCGTCGTCGATGCGGCCCAGCGGGCGGCCCTGCACGTTCAGTACAGCGAGGGGAACCATGACCCGTGCCAGGAACCCGGACTTCTTGGCGTCGAAGTATTGCTCGTAGCGCAGGAAGGCCACGTCGTCGGTTTCCACGCGATCGCAGTTGTACTTGCGCGCCGTGATACCGGCGGCGGTGATCATGGCGTTACCCGTCGCGGGATCGAAACCGAAGTTGTCCCAGACATCGGCGATCGCCTGTATGCGCTCGTGCGCCCGGCGCTCCGGGAAGACGCCCACCGGCGAGTCGCTCGTCCGGTCGAAGGTCAGGACGCCGACCACGTCGTTGGAGCCGGAATCCACCTCGGCGCCGGCCAGCAGCGCCGCCTGGAGGCCGGTGGCGCAGGCCTGCTCGATGTGGTAGCCGGGTATGCGATTCCCCATGCAGCTCGCCACGAGCGGCGCGTTCCAGAACTTCCAGTGCCAGGGGATCGTCGAGCCGATGACCAGGTACTCGAGCTCGCTCTTCGGCACCTTTCGCAGGCTCAGTATGCGGCTCATCGATTCGCCGGCGAACTGGCCGATATTGACCTCCGCCAGGGCGGAAGTCTGCCAGGCGGGGAAGTAGCTGCTTCCCCACGTGCCGTAGGGTATTCTCGCGTTGGGGAACATCTGGCGTGCCTTCGTCATGGAGTCTCTTCCTCGACTGCGGGGCGCAGTGACTGCGTCGTCAGGGTTGGGGTAGGTTGCTGCCCTAGTTTAGCACTACAGAACCTGCCAAACAAACGCAGGGCGCGATCAGCGGTTCTGAACGTGGGGATCCCTCCCTGCTCCAGCATCCGGGCCATGGGGTCGAAGAGCGGGCCGCCGTCGACCACCGCCACCCAGGGCTTATCCACCTGTTCTTTGAGCTTCACGAGCCGGCGCGCGACGGAGCCCTCCGCATAGACGTCCTCGCCATGGTCTTCGGCGGGTGCCAGAGTCTGGAGGGCCGCGGTGAGCGGAACACACCCGACGAGGCCCAAGTCCACATTCTCGTCGTTAAGTACGAGGCGGCAGCCCTCCACGAAGGGGGCATCGGGCATTATGGGGGTGAGGTCCACGGGGTTGCGGATGTCGACGACCCCGTCCACCCGGCAATCCTTCAGGAGTGATAGCAATCCTGCTCGGGTGTGCTGCGTGAGGTCGGCCAATTCGAGGTCACCGAGATGATCGGAGATGGACACACACTCGAACCCCGCATTGGAGACCGCGCCCAATCGCGTCCCCGTGACGCGGGCGTCGCCCAGCAGCGCGAAGAGCTTGACCATGTCCTCGAAATCTGCGGTCGTCTCGCAGACCACCACGCCCGCATGCCCGGCGAGCTCACGGTTCACTGCGTAGTCACCGGCGATGGCCGCCGTATGGCTGGCGGATGCGGCCGCGCCGGCCGAGGTGCGGCCCCCACGGTATAAGATGACCGCCTTGCCCTTCGCGGTGATCTGCCGGGCCGCCTCGATGAACCTGAGTCCGTCCAGCTGTCTGAACCCCTCGGCGTACACGGCAAAGATCTTTAGCTCATCGTCGTCCTTCAGGTAGGTGAGGTAGTCGCCGATCGTCAGGTCCATCTGGTTTCCGATCGAGATGGCGTACTTGGGGTCGAGACCCAGCTTGCCGCCCTTCGCGACGTAGAACGCACCGCTCTGCGAGATAAACGCGATGGGGTAGGCGCTTGTGGGAGCGCTGCGCAACTTGTAGTTGGGGATGAACGTCGTATCGTAACCGCCCGGTCGCGAGCGGATCCCCATCGAGTTACCGCCGTTGATCACGGGTCCGCCCCATTCGCTACCCCGGGCGCGTGCCAGAACCGATCGCGTGCGCTCGACGATCTCCTCGCTGCCCTTCTTCTCCTCCAGCCCTCCGGGTATCAGGATGATGCTTTCCGCCTTCTCGTGCTCGACGACCGCGGTCAGAAGCTCCGGTAGCTGTGCGGCGGCGACCGCCAGGATGAGGATATCGAGACGCCCCGGCAGAGATTCGACATCGGGATAGCAGCGACAGCCTTCCATCGTCTCCGATCCCGATTTCACCAGATGGATGCGCGCTCGATCGAAACCCTCGCGGATCAGGTTGTCGAGTATGAGGTGGCCGGGGTTCACCCGCTCCGAGACGCCGACGATGCCTATCGAGCGCGGCTCCAGCAGGTTCTTGATCTTGTGGAGGGGGCGTGTGTCGGGACGTTCCTCGCTGACCTGTCCACATTTCACGAGCACATCGAGGGGCAGCAGGCGCTCACCTGCGATGGCCAGGGGGTTGACCTCGAGCTCACTTATGTAGCGGGGGGACACGTCGCGGGCGAGTTGGGCGAACTTCATGAAGATGTCCACGAGACGCGGCGACTCGATGCGGGCCGGCCGGCCACGGAACTCGCCGGTGATGAGCTTCGTCACCGCCAGGCGCCGCAGTAGCCGCTCGGCCGACGCGGGCTCGAGACCGTACGGTGTGGCGATGGCGATCTCGCTTCCCGGTTCCAGGGCCTCGGCCAGGAGCTCTGCCTGAATCCCACCGGCCGCGCAGGTCACCACCGGCCCGAAGTCGTCGGTCCAGCGCATCCCCAGTAACAACTCGCCGCCCATCGCGGGGTCGTAGGCGATGTGTTCCACCACCAGGAATCCGCGGACGTCATTCCCCCGGAACCGCTCGTCCATCTCTCGCACGGCTGAGCCCAACGCCTCCCGATCGCGGGGCACGACGCGCACGCCGCCTACATCGCTTTTGTGCAGGATCTCGGGGGAGAGCACCTTGAGGACGACACTGTCGCCGGAGAAGGCGGCGAGGTCCAGCGAGGGTATGGCGTCGGCATGCGCGACGACCGCGTACTCGGGTGTCGCGATTCCCGTCGCTGCGAGGATCTGCAGCCCCTCACTCTCGAGCAACACGTCGCGCCCATCCGCCCGGGCGCCTTCGACGATCGCTGCTATCCTATCGATATCCATGCGACCGGCCCGGCGACTACGGGCTGCCGGTCTCGATTTGCCAGACGGTATCGAGCACGGTGCCGTCGACCCACTTGATAACGGCGACCGGCCGGTCGGTGATCCGTGCCTCTGCCGGCGGCCCGCCCATAATGCGCTCCACCTCGTCCTTGAGTTCGCCGATCGGTCGGATGGGCAGGTCCGAGCCCTTCACGCTATCCAACAAATCGGTGCGGCGCGGGTTGATCGCGATGCCGCGCTCGGTGACCACGACATCGATGAGCTCGCCGGGACCCGTCACGGTGGTGACCTCATCGACGAGGACGGGGATCCGGTCACGGAAGGAAGGCAGCGCCAGGATCGTGCAGCGGGAGGACAGGCAGTTCTGCCAGCCACCGATCCCGTGCAGGAGCATACCATCCGAGTGGGTGTTCACGTTGGCGTTGAAGTTGATGTCCACTTCGGTCGCACCCAGCACGACTGCATCGACCATCGATGCGAAGTTGCCTTTCCCGTGATAGTTGTAGGAAGTGAACGGCGAGGTGGCGATGTGCCTGGGGTCCGAGGCGATTGACTCGACGGCGGCCAAATCGAACGTCTGGCCATCGAGGATGAAGTCCGTCAGGCCTTCCCTCATCAGATCGACCAGGTACTGGGTCGAGCCCCCGCGGACGAAGCGTGCCTTCACTCCAGCCTGCTTCATGAGCTCCTTGAGGAAGCCGACGAAGGCCAGCGCTATGCCACCGGCGCCTGCCTGGAAGGAGAAGCCCTCCCGCATGATACCCGTATCGCGGAGGAAACGGGCAACGTACTCGGCGATCATCAGGCGGTCGGGGCTCTTCGTGATCTGGGTGGTGCCCGATACGATCTTTGCCGGATCACCGATCGAATCGACTTCCACGACGTAGTCGACGTTGTTCCCCTGGATCTGCCAGGGGACGCAGGGGAAGGGGACCAGGTTGTCGGTAACGACGATCACGCGATCGGCGTAGATCGAATCGGCGAGGGCGAATCCGATAGAGCCGCAGGCCGAGGGGCCATGTGAGCCGTCGGCGTTGCCGAACGGGTCCGCCGTGGGCGCCGCGATCACCGCGATGTCGATCGGCACCTCGCCGTCCTGGATAGCCTGCCAGCGCCCGCCGTGCGAGCGTAGCACGCCCATGCCCCTCATTTTGCCGCGGGAGCAGTACTCGCCCAGCGGGCCGTTCATGCTCCCCTCGATGTGGTGAACGACGCCCCGGTCCATCAGATCGACTACGGGTGCATGGCAGGGGAACGAGGCGCTGGGGAACCACATGAGGTCCCTGGCGTTGAGGTCGGCGGCGGCGTTCAATGCCAGCAGGGCCGACGCGTCACCGTTCCGCAGGTGATGGTGAGTGGAGATCGTCATCCCGTCGCTTAGACCGCATTTCTTCAGCGCCGTCTTCAGGTCGGGGACTCGTTTGTCGCCGTCGGCGGGGTAGTCGCGGCACGAGCGGATCGGCGGTGCCCGCTTCTTTCCCTTCGGCTCGTAAGCGCCGACGCCGGCGAAGGGCGCCTGTTCCTTTTTGTTGACCGAAGTAGGCACACGCCGTCCCACCGCGTTGACCACGAAGTCGGTACTACTGGCACGCCGGCTCACGATTCCTCCTCCCGGATCAGGCCCATTCGCCGCGCGTTGCCGACGAGACGCTGCGCCCGCAGTACGACGGGTGGATCGATCATCTTAGTGCCCAGCCGGACGACGCCGAGTCCTGCGGCTTGAGCCTCAGCAAAGGCGGATACGATCCGCAACGCTTTCTCGATCTCCTCGGTCGACGGCGCGAAGGCGTCGTGGATAGGCCCGATCTGGCGTGGGTGGATGCAGCCCATGCCTTCGAAGCCCAGTGCCCGGGAGCGCCGCGCCCATGCCGTGAGGCCTTCGGTGTCTCCCACATCGCCGTAGACCGAGTCTATGGCCTGGATGCCGGCGCCGCGCGCCGCGTTGACGAGGCGCGTGCGGGCGTAGAGCGACTCGTCGCCTTCATTCGTCTTCACGACGCCCAGGTCGGCGGTGTAATCTTCCAACCCGATGGTCAGAGCCACCACGGTCTCCGCCGCCCTGGCGATGGCGAACGCGTTCTCGATCCCTAAGGCGGACTCGAGGATCGGCATGAGCCAGATCGGGTGGCCATCGCTGTCTTTGGCGCGCACCCCCCGGATCCGTTCGTCTACCTCCTCGACCTGCCCGGCCTCCTCGACCTTGGGCATGAGGATCAGGTCCGGCCCCTCGGGGACTATGGCCTTCAGGTCCTCGAAGCCCAGCGGCAGTTGATTGATGCGCACCATGCGCTCGGCCCCCGCAAAATCGACGGAACGGAGCGCGTTGCGTACGATCAGGCGCGCGGCATCCTTCTCGTCGGGATGGACCGAGTCCTCGAGGTCGAGGATGAGCCCGTCCGGGTGGTGGAGCCCGGCGTTGATCATCAGCTTGGGCTGGTTGCCCGGCAGGTAAAGCCGCGAGCGTCGCAGTCTGGCACGCTCGGTCGGTCCTTCCCGGGTCACGGTCCGCTCGGACCGCGGGTCGCCCTTGCCTTTGGCTCCGGCCCTGCGTGCCGCGGTCTCGACGCGGGCGGCGATGGTGAACGGCAGCGATGGCGACGCGGGCGTGCTTGACGCCGAGCGCATCCAGTACACGCTCCGCGCTGGCGCGGATCGAATCGCCGTAGAGCGCAGCGACCCTGGATTCGAGCTTTATCTGCACGCCGCCTTTGTCGGCCAGCTCGATCTCGACGTGCAGGTCGGAGCGTACGTCGTTTCCCGTCGGGCCTGCGGCGCCGTGTCCAGAACCCCCTGACATCATCGGGTCCTCCTCAACCCAGGCGAGCTATTATCGCGTCGGTGATTTGTGTCGTCGACGCCGCGCCCTTCGAGATCGCCTCAGGACCACCCGTAATCCGCATCATGTCGTAGCTACGTACCGCTCCCTCTTCGACGATCGCCGCGATGGCGTTGCGAATCGCTTCCGCTTTGGCGGTATCGCCGATGTGGTCTAGCATCATGGCGGCACTCAGGATCATGGCGATCGGATTCACGATCGGCGGGTCGAGCATCTCGTATTTCGGAGCCGAGCCGTGGGTCGGCTCGAAAACCGCGACCTCATCGCCGATGTTAGCCGAACAGGCGAAGCCGAGACCGCCCACCAGGCCGGCAAAGGCGTCGGACACGATGTCGCCGAACATGTTGCCGGCGACGAGCACGGAATAGTCTTCCGGGTTCTTGGTCAGCCACATCATCTGGGCGTCGATGTTGGTGGACCAAAGTTGGATGTCGGGGTAGTCGGTGTGTATCTCCTTGGCAACCTCTTCCATCATGCCGGACGTCTCGCGCAGAACGTTAGGCTTCTCGCAGATCGTCACCGACGGGTAGCCGTGCCGCTTCGCGTAGCGGAAAGCCGCCTCGACGATGCGCTGGCAGGCGTTACGCGTGAAGACGCGCGTCGATATCGCGATCTCGGCGCTCGCCACACTCTCGAACGTCTTGAACTTGGGGTGCGTCGCCAACGCCTGTCGCACCTCGTCGGGCGGATCGGTCCACTCGATGCCGGCGTAGAGGCCCTCGGTGTTCTGCCGGAAGATCACAGCATCGACCTTCGGTTCCTCGATACCGCCACCGGGTGCCTGGCGGACGAAGTTGAGCGGGTTGCCCGGAAACGAGCGGCAGGGCCTGATGCAGACATCCAGATTGAACTTCTGCCGAAGCCCGACGATCGGGCTGTAGTAGACGTATCCCTTGTCTTGAAGGTCGGGGCGCAGCTCCTTGGTCGCTTCCTTCTTCGGCTTCGATGTGATCGCCCCGAACAGTCCCAGCTTGTGCCGCTTCAGCAGATCCAGCGTCTCCTGGGGTAGCGGATTGCCATCATTCGTCCAGCAATCCCACCCGATGTCTGCGTGTACGTACTCGGCGTCGAAACCGATGGTGTCCAGCACACGGATCGCTTCGGGTAGCACGGTTTTGCCTATCACGTCGCCGGGCATGTTGACTACCGTGTATTTAGCCATGTCCCACTGTTCAGGTAGTGAGGTTCGTTGTTGGCTTCAAGTTCACACGAAACCCAGCCTCTCTCTCACCAGGTTCTCAATCCCTCCCGCCACGACCAGCGACTGTGGAACGCTGTCCAATGGTGGGAAGCGGAAGTTCTCGCCGCGCATCGTCGCGCTACCGCTCGAGAAATCGATTTCCAGCAGATCGCCGGGGACGATCGTGAGATCACCGGCTGCGATGTTGTCGGCGTGGTGGCCCCTCAGGCGCTCAACGATACTGGGGCATTCGATGCAAACGAAGCCGTTGTTGAACGCGTTGCGCAAATAGGTCTGCGAGAAACTGCCGGCGATGACGAGTGGGATTCCGGCGGCCTGCAACGCTGTAGCGGCCTGCTCGCGGCTCGAGCCGGTACCGAAGTTGTAACCGCCGACCAGGATGTCTCCGGGCTGAACCTTACTGCGGAAGCTGGGGTCGTAGTTATCCATCACGACCTGGGCCATCTCCTCGCGGCTCAGATCCTTGTACGTGTAATCTTTACCGTAGATGCCGTCGGTGTTCAGGTTGTCCTGGGGAAGAAGGATCAGGCGACCCTCGATCCTCTCGGGAAAGCCCGGCAGGATGGCTACGGTTTCCTGTTGCGGCTCCGCCCCGCTATCGAGGATGGTGAAACTCTTTGCGGGGGTGCGACCGTCGGAAGGTCGTGGGCCGGCGATGTAGCCGGCAAGGGCCGACGCGGCGACGACCTGCGGGCTGGCCAGATAGGCCTGCGCCTCCCGCGAGCCCATGCGGCCCTTGAAGTTCCGGTTGGTGGCCGAGATCCCGACCTCCCCGGGCTCCAATAGCCCAACGCCCAGGCCGATGCACGGCCCGCAGCCGGGGGGTAGGGGATGCGCGCCGGCCTCGAGCAAAGCTCCCCAAGCGCCGCTGGCCTCGGCGTCTTTCTGGACCTCGGCGCTGGCGGCGGCGACGTAGAAGTCGACTCCCTCGGCGACCTTCCTGCCGCGCATAACCGCGGCCGCCGATTCGATATCCGCCAGGCGGCTGTTCACACACGAGACCAGGTAGGCCTTCTGGATGGCGACCTGGTCTCTCTCGATGTCTGCGACGGAGCGCATGACCTGAACGCTGTCGGGCCCCGAGACGTGAGGGCTCACATCGCCGAGGTCGAGTTCGATGCGGGCGGCGTAAGCAGCGTCGGGGTCGGGGCGCGGCGGCTCGCTGGACCACGAGG
>JBDHKT010000603.1:0-2623 GCA_039586255.1 Gemmatimonadota bacterium
GGAGGCGTCGCTCTTCTTCCCCAGTGGCACCCAGGCGAACCAGACGGGGATCCTGGTGAACACGCAGCCGGGGACGGAGGCGATCTGCGAGGCGAACGCCCACGTCCTGCATTACGAGTTCGCGGGCGCGGCGGCATGGTCGGGCGTGCAGCTTCGGGCGGTGGCGACGGAAGAGGGCGTGCTGACGGCGGACCTGGCGCGGCCGTACATCCGGCCTGCGAGCCCGCACCTGATGCGCACGGCGCTCATCTGCGCCGAGAACACGCACAACATGGCGGGCGGGAAGGTGATGCCGCTAACGGTGCTGCAGGGGCTGCGTGAGCTGGCGACCGAGCACGGCCTGTCGCTCCACCTGGATGGGGCGCGGCTGTGGAACGCGGCGGCGGCGACGGGCAATCCGGCGGCCGAGTTCGCCGCGCAGGCGGACACGGTCATGGTCTGCTTCTCGAAGGGGTTGGGCGCTCCGATCGGTTCAGCTCTGGCGGGCACGGCGGAGGCGATGGCGCGGGCCCACGCGTGGCGGAAGCGGTTGGGCGGCGGCATGCGCCAGGTGGGCATCCTGGCGGCCGCCGGACTCTACGCCCTCGAGCACAACCTGCCTCGCGTCGCCGAGGACCACGCACGGGCTCGCCGGTTCGCCGAGTGCGTCGATGGCCTGGATGGGTTCCGCGTGATAGCTCCGGACACCAACATTATCATGATCGACATAGAGCGCGACGGCCTGGCGCCCGGCGACGTGGTCGCCTTTCTGGAGGAGCGCGGTGTGTGGCTTTTGGCTTTGGCCCCGCGCCGGCTCCGGGCGGTCACCCACCTCGACGTCGATGACGCCGGGATCGAGAGGGCCTGCGCTGCGTTTGAGGAGTTGGCAGCACGGTAGAGACGTTGACAATCAGTTGAACGTTGCACGGTAGGGTTGGTTGGCAGGTTGGCTGGACGTCGAACGCCCAAGTTCCCCGGGAGGAGAAATGGCTGCGGAGCTGAGTGAGGATAGGAAAAAGGCGCTGAACGTCGCGATCTCCCTGGTCGAGCGCCAGCACGGCAAGGGCGCGATCATGCGCATGGGCGCCGAAGGGGCCCGGGTCAAGGTGGAGGCGATCTCGACGGGATCCATCGCCCTCGACGCCGCCACCGGGATCGGCGGTATTCCGCGGGGCCGGGTGGCCGAGGTCTACGGTCCGGAGTCGTCGGGCAAGACGACGCTGACGCTGCACATGATCGCCAACGCCCATAAGGGCGGCGGTGTGGCGGCGTTCATCGACGCCGAGCACGCCCTCGACATCAACTACGCCGAGAAGCTGGGCGTCGACGTCGAGAACCTGCTGGTCTCGCAGCCCGACACCGGCGAGCAGGCGCTGGAGATCGCCGAGGTCCTGGTGCGCAGCAGCGCCGTCGACATCGTGGTCATCGATTCCGTCGCCGCCCTCGTCCCCCGGGCGGAGATCGAAGGCGAGATGGGCGCCTCGCACGTCGGACTCCAGGCGCGGCTCATGTCGCAGGCGCTGCGCAATCGAACACGGCCGTCGTATTCACCAATCAGATCCGCGAGAAGATCGGCGTCATGTTCGGGAATCCGGAGACCCAGCCGGGCGGCCGGGCCCTCAAGTTCTACGCCTCGCTGCGTCTCGACATCCGGCGCATCGCATCTATCAAGGACGGCAACGACCCGGTCGGCAACCGGACCCGGGTCAAGGTCGTGAAGAACAAGTGCGCGCCGCCGTTCCGCCAGGCCGAGTTCGACATCATGTTCAACCAGGGCATCTCCCGGGCCGGCGAGCTCGTCGACATCGCGACCGAGCACGAGATCATCAAGAAGTCCGGAGCCTGGTATTCCTACGGCGAGCAGCGGATCGGTCAGGGTCGCGAGAACGCCAAGAGCTTCCTGGATGAGAACCCGGATGTCGCTCGAGATGTCGAGGCGAAGGTGCTCGGCGCCCTCGGCATCGGGCCGAGCGTCGTTGTCGAAGTCGCAGCGGAGTCGGAGGAGAAGGAAGACGCCTAACGCGGGTCGCAGCGACCGAGCCAGGTGGACGAGAAAACCCAGGATCAAGGTACGGCCTCGGACGTTTCAGAAGAGGTCGCGCGCCGCGCTATAGACGCGGCGCTCAATTTTTTGTCCTACCGGCAGAGGACCGGCAGGGAAGTCCGTCGCAAACTCGCCGAGCGCGGCTTCAGCTCTGAGCTCATCGAGGCGGCGCTCGGGCGGCTCGCCGCTGTGCGCCTCGTCGATGATGAGGCGTTCGTTAGCGCCTACGTCCGCGACCGGGTCGCGCATCGCCCCATTGGGGTCCGCCGCATGATCCAGGAGCTATACCAGAAGGGGATCTCGCGCGAGGTCGCCCTGCCGGTCATCCAGGAAGTGCTGCGCGAGGAAGAGACGGACGAGCGCGCGCTGGCCGAGCGTGTGGTGGCGAAGAAGCGCCGCACCCTGAAGGTGCGGACGCAGGACGGGAGGGTGCTCAGACGGCGGCTGCGCGATCACCTGATCCGCAGGGGCTTCGAGACGCGCGTCGCCAAGGATGCCGTGGACGGACTGTTCCCGAGGACCGATGCAGACGAGTGAAGGGGGTGTGCGGCGCGCCCGGCCGGACGAAGCGATCCCGCTCACCGAGCTGGCCTTCCGATC
>JBDHKT010000117.1:0-6075 GCA_039586255.1 Gemmatimonadota bacterium
GGACTGTTCAGCTCCGTTTCGAACTGCCGGCGCAGTAGAATGCGCTCGCCGATCGGTATCCTTCCCAGGAACTCCTCGAAATCGACTTCGCAAGCCGTGCAAAGCGCCCAGATGTAGCCCGTCGCCATCCGGTAAGGCTTATGGATCGCCGCCTCACCGCCGAGCATCGGGGCGTAACGCAGGTGGGCTGTCCGCTGGAACGACTTCCAGTCGGCGATCAGGATCTCACCCCCCCAGATCGCCCCATCGGTACCATAGCCGGTACCGTCGTAGACCACGCCGATCACGGGATCGCGTACCCCATGCTCGGCCATCGCGCTCACCACGTGCGCATGATGGTGCTGCACTACCACCCGCAAAGCCGACGGCGCCGGGTACTCGTGTGCCAGATGCGTGGACAGATAGTCAGGGTGCATGTCGTGGGCGATCACGCCCGGCTCGACCTTAAACAGCCGCTCGAACAGTTCCAGTGAGCTCTCGAACTGCTCAAGCGTCTCGAGGTCCTCCAGGTCCCCGATGTGCGGGCCTATGACGGCCTGCGACCCCTTCACCAGGCAGAATGTGCTCTTCTGCTGGGCGCCAACGGCGAGTATGTCACGCGCAGCCGAGAACGGCAGATCCAGCAGAGTCGGCGCGGAACCGCGGGCCCTGCGGATCGGCACCGCCGTGTCTCCCAGGACCCGGACGACCGAGTCGTCGTATCGCGCGTAGATGTCACGATTGTGAAAGAGGAACGCATCGGCGATCGTGCTCAACCGCTCCAACGCCTCACGGTTGCCGATCGCGATTGGCTCCTCGCCGGTGTTGCCGCCGGTCATCACAAGGGGGCCGTCGAACCCACGCAGCAGCAGATGGTGCAGCGGCGTGTAAGGAAGCATCAGCCCTAGGGTGTCCAGGCCGGGCGCCACCTCCTCGGCAACGCCGGCACCGGGCCTGCGTCGCAACAAGACGATCGGCCGCTCGCAGCTCTTCAGCGCCTCGGCCTCGGGCAACGTGACCTCGCACAAGCGCCGCGCCCACTCCAGATCCGGCACCATCAGGGCAAACGGTTTCGCGTACCCTTGCTTGCACGCCCGCAGTCGCGCGACGGCTTCGGCGTCCGCGGCGTCGCAGGCGAGTTGGAAACCACCCAGCCCCTTCAGGGCAACGATCCGTCCACCCGTGATCAACCCGACACACGCGTCGACAGGATCGCCTTCCACAGGCTCCCCGTTCGACGACTGCACCCAGGCTCGCGGCCCGCAGGCAGGGCAGGCTATGGGTTGCGCGTCGAAGCGACGGTCATGCGGGTCCTCGTACTCCGAGCGGCAGTCTTTGCACATCTCGAAGCAGCGCATCGTCGTTTGGCTGCGATCGAACGGCAGGTCCTCGATGATCGTGAAGCGCGGTCCGCAGTGCCCGCAGTTGGTGAAGGGGTAGCGGTGGCGTCGCTCGCCGGGGCTTAAGGTATCCTCGAGGCAGGCATCGCAGGTGGCCGTGTCCGGTGGGATCGATAGCCAGCCCGAGTCGAGCTGGCTCTCGACTATTTCGAACCTGCTGTAGCCCGAAACCGGGCGATCTTCCGAATCGATCTTATCTATCCGTGCCAGGGCCGGCGTTTCCTCACTCAGGTCGCGGAGGAATCCGGCCAACGCTTCCCCGCTCCCATCGACCTCGATCTCGACTTGGGTGTTCGTATTACGTACCCAGCCGACGAGCCCGTGGCGCTCGGCCAGTTGGGTTACGAACGGGCGGAAGCCGACACCCTGAACGATGCCGCGTACTCTTACGCTTAGCCCCTGCACTTTGTGAGCCTTACTTACACGCCGTTACCTGCCCTATGAGCCACTCCGTCCATAACTCCAGCCCTTCTCCGCTGTAGGACGAAGTCGAGAAGACGGTGAGATCCGGGTTGACAGACAGCGCGTTGTCGACGGCCGTCTGGGTCGAGAACTCGAGGTATGGCACGAGGTCGACCTTGGTGATCACCAGCAGGCTCGCGCGCTTGAACGCCGCCGGATACTTGAGCGGCTTGTCCTCGCCTTCCGTGACGCTCATCAGCACGATCTTCATCGATTCGCCGAGATCGAACGACGACGGACAGACGAGGTTGCCGACATTCTCGATGAACAACAAGTCGGTCCCGGCCAAGTCGAGCGACGCGAGGCTCTCCGAGACTTGGCGCGCGTTCAGGTGACAGCCACCGCCCGTCTCGATCGCCTGCACCGGGATCCCGTGTCGCTCCAGTCGCTCCGCATCGTTGCGCGTCTGCACGTCACCGGCCACGACCCCGAGGCGCAACGACGGCTTCAACAGATCCACAGTTCGTTCCAGCAGCGTCGTCTTTCCCGAGCCCGGCGACGAGATGATGTTGACCGAGAACACTCCGTGGCCGGCGAGACGCTCGCGGATCTCCGCCGCTATCCGGTCGTTCGCGCTCAGGACTTTTTCTTCGACTTCGACACGCTCGGCGCTCATCGCTCTCACTCTACCTCGAGATATCTGAGCTGAAGGCCCTGCCCACCCGAGAGACCGCGCGCCAACCCACCGCACTCCGGGCACTCGAAGGGCGCCTGCATCACCTCGAACCGCACCTCGCACGTCGGACATGCGGCCTCGCCCGGCTCACGCACCACCTCGCAGCGAACCCCGTCGAAGCGGTCGGACATCACCACCTCGAGGCAGAACTGCAGGCTGTCGGCCTCGACGCCGGAGAAGGCACCCACTTCGACGCTCAGCGCTGTGACCCGGGTCTCCGGCAGCTTCTCCAGCTCCCGCTCGCAGATCGACAGGATCTCCAGTGCGAGCGACATCTCGTGCATCGATGCCCTCCTATGTCAGCTTTTGACGGCAAACCGCGGGCCGCGGGGCCGCGCAGGCCCGATCTCCTGCCAAACCGTGACCAATAATGGGTTTTACTAGCGGGGACTCGATTCCAAGGGCGGGCGAATCAGCGACGTGAGGGGCCGTTCCGGGGCATTTTGCGACAACCGCTAGCCCCGAAGGAACCACTGGAACCCGATCATCGCCATGAGCGACAGCGTGACTACAGTCGCCACGGCCGGGCTGGACGCATCATCCAAGGCCTCGGGTATAAGCTCGGAGAAGACCATCCAGATCATGGCGCCGCCGGCGAATCCCAGGCCGACGGGAAGATAGGGCTGGAACGTTGCTACGAAGAGGAAGGCCGGCACGGCGAGCAGCGGCTGCGGCAGGCTCGAGAAGACGCTCCAGCCGGCCGCGCGCCGGACGCTTTCGCCGCGCGGGACGAGCACGAGACTGATGGCCAATCCCTCGGGGATGTTGTGGACCGCGATGGCGGTGGTGATGAACACGCCGAGCGCTTCGCCGCCGGCGAACGAGACGCCGACGCCCACTCCCTCGGTCACGGAGTGCAGCGTCATCACTCCGATGATCATCAGCGCCTTCAGGGCATCCGTACCGCGCAGCATGCCGAGTTCGAGCTCGCGGCGGCCCCTGAGCCAGTGACTACTGAATGCCATGAAAACGACACCGATGAGCGCGCCGGATACAACGCTCAGCAGGCCCGCCTCGAGTCCTTCGTAGATGAGCCCGAAGCTCGCCGCGATCATCAGGCCCGCCGCCACCGAGTTCGCCACCGCCAGCCAGGTGCGCGTCATGCGGCGAAAGAAAAGGAACGGCAGCGCGCCGAGACCGGTAGCCGCGGCGGTTATCAGCGCGAAGATGAAAACAGTCCCCGGTGTGATCGTCATCGGAAGGCCCCAGACGATACGAGTCGAGCGCGACCGGTGTACTCCCGGCTCCGATCAGAGCGCAAAGAGGTCAGCACGACGGAATCGAACTCGGTGAAGTGTGTGCTGAAGTTTACGGGCACTAATCGGGCGCGCCCCCCTGATGCGGGAAGCGCGCCCGTCAGGTTCCTACAGCTAAGCCGGTGCGTGACAGAGCGTGCAGTACTGGTTGTCCCTGCCCTCATGGTCCGCCGGTGCGTCTGGCACCGGCTCCATCGCCCCGGCCGTATGACACATCATGCAGTTATCTCGACCCTCCAGCGGGTGCGCCGTTGCAGGTGGCGCCGTCGTCTGCACCGCAGCGTCCGGCGCGTGGCACATCAGGCAAGTCTCGTTCGGGCGCTCCGCATGGTTCGCCGGCGCGTCGGGAACCGGCTCCATGGCTCCCGCCTTGTGGCACATCATGCAGTTGTCGCGACCGGCAGCGTCGTGTGTCATGGCCGGCGGGGTCGTCCACCCTCCCTGCTGCCACGCAAATGCTGCCAGCGCCACAACCAGAAAAGCCGATGCTGCGATCGAACGTCGTTGGTCCATGTTCAGCTCCCTTTCAGATCAGGGCCACGCCCACCTTTTCAAGCCCCTCGAGCGTGACGTCCCTTTGCCTGACCACTGCCCACTGTTTAGACCTTAGGCAAGGAGAACGGAAACGGCAAGAGGCGTCGCTGGCGCGAACGCGTAAGTCCTTCAACGAGAACAAGATACGCGAAGGGCTCACACGCCGGAGGCGCATGCGCCCTTCAAAGCTCGGCAGGACTAACGGCTCTTCTCCAGCTCCTCGAGGAACGCGGTGAGGTCCGCCATCTCCTCGGCGTCGAAGGTCGGCCACTCCTTCTGCCAGGCCTGGGGCATGGTCGCAATCTTCACGGAGTGGTTCCACAACGAGGCGATCACCGCGGCGGGCGAGCCGATGTCGTTGACCCAGGCGAGATCGGAGGCCGCCATTCCGCCGCTGCCGCGCAGCGCGTGACAGCTCAGGCAGCCCTTCTGGTGCAGGACCTGCTCACCCAGTTCGCTGTCACCCGGCTCTACGAAGTACTCGATGTAGTAGAGATAGGCGACGAGATCGGCCATCTCACCGCCGCCGAGCTTCGGGGCGGACAGAGCGATTTCTTCCATCGCCTCGAGCATCGCCGGAGCTTTGTTCCACATGGCGGCGGCGAACTCGGTCAGCCCCCACTGGCGGCCAAGCTCGGCGAGGTCCGGTGCCAGGCGGCCACCGATCCCCTGGACGCTATGGCACTGGCTGCAACGCTTCTCCAGGAAGATTGTACGCCCGGCCTCGGCGCGACCGGGCAGGACGTATACGCGTCCCTCCACCGGCTGGGGTGCGACCGACTCGATGTACGCGATCAGGTCCGTGAGCTCGGAGCCCTCGAACGTGGAACGCACGACACCCCGCTCTTTCATCAGCCCTGCCATGGGCGCACCGTGGTTCCACATCGCGGCTGCGACGAGGATAGGTGAGCCGTACTGCCCGGCAAAATCGAGGTTGTGGGCAGCATCACCGCCGTAGTTGCCCACCCGGTGACATACGAAACACTTCTTGTGCGTGAACAGGTGCATCCCGATCGTCACGTCACCGGGCGCATCGAAGTAATCCAACGTGAACAGGAAGCCGACCAGATCCGCTGCTTCCGCGGAGGTCATCTCCGGATACTCGATCCCCAACTCCGCCATCCCGGCGCCCATCAGCGGGACGTGGTTCCAGAGAGTCGCCGCCAGCTCGTTGAACGTTCGGCCCTCCTGTATGCGCCCCAGGTCGGGCCCCCCCGTACCACCTAACCCGTTCACTGCGTGACACTTAGAGCAACCCTTGCTCTCGAACACTCGAGAGCCGGACAACGGATCCTGCGACAGCTCTGCAGTTGGCTGTGCGGATGAACTTCGAGGAGATCCCAGCAGCAGGATGACGCTGCCCGCAGCGATCGCGCCAATGAGCTTACCGGTCATGATTGCCCCCTGCGTCGCAATAACCCGGTAGTCGTGCGGATCTGGAATGTGCGGCGTTTTGAAGGAATGGCTTCTGATTATAAAGTTACTGCTTTGCGGCGCGAAGAGAAAGCCGCCGTCGCCGGGCGCCTCACGGGCGCCCGGCGACGGCGGCGGCCTCTCGTTCAGACTCTCAGAGCTAAGGCTCCAAGATGGATGAGAAGTGACAGAACAGGCACAGCTGCGGATTCTTGTCGCGGAGCCTGTCCGCATCGAACTCCGGGCCGTGCGGGTTGATGTTGCGCCCACCTTTCGCCAAATGGCAGGCCAGACAGTCCGACTGTGCGTGGCAAGAGGCGCAGCTCTCGAGCGCCTGCCGGGCCGCCTGGCCGTG
>JBDHKT010000118.1:0-6040 GCA_039586255.1 Gemmatimonadota bacterium
AACGTTGATGAAGGGCGCCGGGTTGTAACCGATGCGTACCCACGGGTAGCCGACGAACATCACCTCCCGGCGGCGCCTCAGCTCCTCGACCTCACCACTCACACTGATGATCTCCTCGATAGTCAGAACGCCACCGCCGGCCATGCCTCCGATCACCAACTCCACGTTCTGCTGGATCACGAGGTACTCGGCTGTGAAACCTCCGGCCGAGAACCCACCCTGGACGCGGTTGCCAACGGAGTTCACCCCCTCGTCGACGAATCCGCCGCCGAACGCGCCACCGCCGAGACGCACCTTGCCCGTCTGCAGGAAGCCGCGGCCGCCAAGCGCCACGGCGCCGCCGACATCACGCCCGAAGCTGCGATCGGAGTCGATCCCCAGGTCCGCGTATACGAGCCAAAAGCCGCCGCCGCCGCCGTAATCGCCGCCGAAACGCTGAGCGAATGCCGACTCGGGCGGAAGTAGAAGCACGACACTGGCCAACAACACCGTGATCGCTCTGTTCACCCGTCCTCCTCGTGAGCCGATGTCAGGTTAATCGGGAGCGCCACCGCCGAGATTGGCGCGGGCCGCCTCGAGCATCGCCTGAATGCGAGGCGAACCCTGATCCGGAGGGACCACCTCGACATAGTGCTCCCAAGCCTCCACGGCGGTCGCGTAGTCGCCCCTCATGAAGGAGACCATCCCCTTGAACTGCAGTGCCTCGGTGAAGTCCGGATCGATGGCCAACGCCTCATCGAACGTGGCGATCACGCCTTCAGGGTGATCCATAGAGAACAGCAACATGCCGAGATGCGTCAGCGCCTCGGGGTGGCCTGGGTCGATGGTCAGAGCTGCCTGAGTGACGAAGTTCAGCTCGTCGTACCGCTGCAGCCGGAGATACATATGTCCCAGTTCGACCAGCGCCTCGAGGTTCTGGGGGTCGCCGGCAACGATACCCTCGAGCTCTGCCAACTGCCCCAGGTCGACCTCGCCAACCGGCACACCCATCGACGCGCCCATCCCCTGTCCTGGGATCGAACCGGTGATCGAGTCGTCTCCGACCCGGGGGCGAAGCGCCGAGGACATAGCCAGAAAGGCAATTGCCACGAACGCAATACCTGCAGCCGTCCAGCCGACCGCTGCGGGCACCCACGAGCGGCCCGGCGGCGCCGCCTCGCTCGTCACCGGCTCGCTGCGAGCCGCACCGGCGTGTCCCTCGGCAACACCCAACTCCCTCTCGAGGTGGGCGATCTCGGTCTCGTAACGTCCCCGTAGCTCCTGGTAGTCGGCGTCGGAGAGGTTGCCGGCGTCGTAGTCGGCCTCGATCTCCTCCAGCGAGCGCACGGCCGCCTCGTATCGCTCGTCCAGCTCGGCTCGCACGCCGCCGCTATCCCCTCGGCCAATTGCGTCTGCCGCCCGTGAGTCGGCGTCCCCTGCCGCCCCCTTGAAGGTCGCGAAGAGGACCGCGATGATCCCGCCACCCACCGCAACGACAAGTAGAAACTCAGTCAGACCCATGGACTAGAGCTCCTCCTCCTGACCTTCCTCCACGATCGCCGCCGCCCGCGCCTGTCCTTGCTGTACCCAGCGACGTGCGGTGACGAGTACGAACGCCAGACCACCGAGCAGCAGAAAGACGGGCAGCAGCCAGACGGCCCAGTTGAAGCCCTCTGCCTTCGGTTCGAGCAGGATCCACTCACCGTAGCGCTCGACGAAATATGCCGTCACCTCGTCCGGCGTCTTGCCGGCCCGCAGCTGTTCGCGGATCAGCGAGCGCATCTCCTGCGCCATCCCCGACGGCGAATCCTGGACCGAGAGAGCACGGCAGGTGGGGCAACGCAACTTGGCGGCGAGCTCCCGGGTCTGTGCTTCCAGCTCCGGATCCTCCGCCTGGATGGCGATCGCATCAGCAGTTTCCTGCACCTGAGCGAGGCCGGCGGCCGGCAGCGGCGGTACACAGACGAATAGAATCAGTAAAGCTGCATGCAAAACGTGCATTACTGCTGGCCCCCCTGCGTCTGCGGATCGGCGTCCGGCGCCTCGGCGAGCAATCGATCCGTCCACTGTATCATGAGCGGCGCGCTCACCGGCCCGATCTGTTTGTAGGCGATCCGCCCGTCCCTGGCGATGAAGTAAGTCTCCGGCACGCCGTAGACGCCGTAGTCGATTGCGATGCGTGAGCTCGGGTCGATGACACTCGGCCAGCTGCCGCCCATTCGTGCCATCCAGCGACGGGCGTTCTCCGGCGAGTCCTGATAGACGACGCCGAGCATCTGGAAGTCGCGTCCGGCATAGTAACGCTCGGCCTCGACGAAGACCCGGTGCTCATCGATGCAGGCTATGCACCAGGACGCCCAGAAGTTGAGAACGACGACCTTACCCCTCAGGTCCGCGAGGCTCAGCGTGTCACCGTCGAGCGTCGGCGAAGTGAACTCGAAGGCCGCGTGCCCTGGCAGTGGCGACTCGACTATGTTCGGGTCGCGTGTCAACCCGTAGGCGAGCAAAGCCACGATCGGGATCGCGCTGGCGGGAATCAGCACTTTCTTCCAGTTCATCAGTCGTCAGCTCCCACGCCGGCTTCCATAGGTTTCGTTCGCCGCCTTGCCTCCTCAGCGCCCCGAGGCCGGTCCGTCCCCATAACCGCGACGCTGGATATCGCGAACAGCGCGCCCAGCGCAGCGATAGCGCCGCCGATCCAGATCCAGACGACCATCGGGTTCACGATGACGTTCACCGTAGCACTCGACCCGGTCTGGTCGTAAGCCATCAGGCTGAGATAGAGGTCCACCGTCGGCCGCGTCCGCACCTTCGGCGTGCCGATCGGTGTTTGCGACATCGGGTAGTAGTTGAGGCGCGGACGCATTATCGCTGAGACCTCACCACCCTTCCCGATGCTGAACGCCGCCTCGACGAAATCGCGATGCGGCTCACGCCCGGCGTACAGCGAATCGAGTCGAACCGTATAGCCCTCGTACGTCACCGCCTGGCCGATGCCTAGAGTCACCTCTCGCTCCCTGCGGTACGTCGAGGAGAGAGCGATACCGACCGCCATGACGACGATCCCGAGGTGGACGACGTAACCTCCATAGCGCCGCCGGTTCTTGGACATGAGGTTCGCCAGCGCGCGGCCCAGGTTCTCACCGTGCGCCAGTTGGCGCGCCCGGACGGGTCGCCAGAATTCGCCGACCAACAAACCCACGCTCAAGACTGAAAGCACCAGCGTCAGCAAGGTCATGAAGTGCCGCGCGCCGACCAGCCAAAACACGATCCCCGAGACCAAGGCGACCACCGTCGGCCACAGGAACTTCCTGGCCAGCAGGTCGGGCGACCCACGCCGCCAGGGCAGCGCCGGACCGATCCCCGCGAGCAGGACCAGACCGAGGGCGATCGGGATGCTCATGCGGTTGAAGTAAGGCGCGCCGACGCTGACCTTCACTCCGCGAATCGCCTCGGCGAGCAGCGGATAGACGGTGCCGAGCAGCACGGTGAAGGTGAACGCCACCAGCAGCAGGTTGTTGAGTAGGAAGGCGGTCTCCCGAGACACTACGGCGTCGAGAGCCGGATCACTCTTCAACTCCTCGCTGCGCCAGGCGACCAGCCCGAGCGATATAAACAGCACCAGGGTAATGAACCCGAGGAAGAACGGACCGATCAGACCCTCGGTGAAAGCGTGGACGCTGGCCAGGATGCCGGAGCGGGTAAGGAACGTGCCGAACAGGGTGAGCAGGAACGTGGCAACGACCAGCAGAATGTTCCACATCTTCAGCGTCTGACGACGCTCCTGGACCATGATCGAGTGCAGAAACGCCGTGGCCGTGAGCCAGGGCAAGAAGCTTGCGTTCTCCAC
The DNA here is from genome assembly GCA_039586255.1 of Gemmatimonadota bacterium. Classification (GTDB taxonomy): domain Bacteria; phylum Gemmatimonadota; class Gemmatimonadetes; order Palauibacterales; family KS3-K002. Next base: position 3,830 of record JBDHKT010000118.1, read on the forward strand.
CGGGTCCCAGGCCCAATAGCCGCCCCAGCCCAGCACCTCGTACGACCACCAGGCTCCGGACACGATTCCGGCGGTCAGGAAGATCCACGGCGCCATGGTCCAGCGTCGCACCGCCCTGATCCAGTCTCCGCCGACCTGGCCGGACAGAAGCGCCGCCACGCCGAAGGCGAAGGGCACCGCCATGCCCACATAACCGAGGTACAGCAGAGGTGGGTGCAGCCCCATGAACGGGTGGTTCTGCAGCAACGGGTTCGGTCCCGGGCCGTCCGCTGGAACCGGGAACACGGAACCGAACGGGTTGGCCGGCCAAGCCAGCAGAAGCCAGAAGAAGGCGTTCACCACCAGGAGTGTCCCGGTAGCGGCCGGCATGAGGTCGCGGTAGCGGTCGCGGTAAATGTAGACCACCGCTGCCATGTAGCCGGCGACCATCCACCCCCAGAACAGGATCGACCCGTCGAGCGACGACCACAGCGAGATCACCGTGTAGAAGAGCGGCGTCGATCGGCTACCCACTTGCGCCACGTAGCCCACGCTGAAATCGTGGGTCACCAGCGCGATGACCATGAGAAGGATCGCCAGCGTCGCCAGCGCAAAAACACCGTATGCCGCACGCTTAGCCCAGAGCGCAAGATGCGGCCTGCCGGCGACCGCCCCGAACGCTACCGCCGCCCCTACCACGGAGAGCAGCAAGGCACCGCCGACGGCCAGATATCCTAGACTACTTATCATGACCCGCTCTCAGCTCCCTGCTCCTTGAACAGCTCACGGTAGTATTCCTTTCGGTCCTCACCATGCTGCGGCGCCCGGTACTCCTCCGAGTGCCGGACCATGAGGTTCGTCGCCCTGAAGACGCCGCTGCGAGTCAGGCTGCCTTCAACCACCGCCCCGATCCCTTCCTGCCGCTCTGCCGCCTCCAGAAACATCTGCGGCGGCACCCCCGAGCTTTCCACATCGATGATCCCGCCTTCGTCCACCAGCCGGAACTTCAGCTCCTGCGTTTCCGCGTCCCAGCTGACGCTGCCCGGCTCCACCATGCCGCCCAGCCGGACCGACGTTCCGTACGCCGCATCACCCTCTGCCAAGAGCTCGGTCGGCGTCCAGAAGTAAACCAGGCTGCTGCCCAGACCGCCAAACGCAAAGTACCCGAACACAATAAGGACCACGCCGACGCCTACGGCCAAGGTGAGCTTCTTGTTCACGACAGACCCGCCTATTCGTTAGCCTGGGTGCCGGTAGTACGCTCTGCCCGGCAGCCAGGCTGGTCCATTACCCACTCGCCCCAACGGCTGTTTTTTGAGCCGCTATAAGTTACTAGTATCTGGCCAACTGGCTAGGTTTTCTCCCAAGGCCGCCGCCCCAGCAGCGCATCCCACTCCGCCAGCTGAGCTTAGGCCGCCAGAGCGGCCCGCGGACGGAAATAATTGCCAAAACTGTGCAAAAAGTATCCAGTTCCGGGGGTACTCCCGGTCGCGGTCGTTGCACATAAGCTCATATATAACAACATGTTATGTGCCATGGCACCGGTTGGGTATGGCCCTTGCGAAATGCAAGACACGAAGAGCGGAGTCTCGAGCGTCTTAGCCGGACAGGGAAAACGGCGGGGGAGGGCGACTCAGGGGCTCCGTTCTTTATTGAGGACGTTTCTTCCGGCCCGTCCAGAACTCTGCTAGCCCCACGTTGGAAGAGGCCCTCTAGCAACAAATCGCACATTCTCGCCTTCGCGAACGCCCCGTGGGCCCGGGGCGTTTCGCTTTTCATGTAGTAGTGGGAACCGCGGAGGTAGGGAGGTTGGGGCAATTGAACAGGAGAGCAACTGAGCCATAGAATTGAGAAGGTATCCGGGTAGCCGCTGAACCTCTCACTTCGAATGCGCGGTTGTTCAAATGATCACTTACTCTGATTTCCCTACCTCTGAGCCCCTTGCCCCACCACGGATTCTCCTCACGGGTAGGCCCGGCTGCGGCAAAACCACGGTCATCAAGCGTGCCGTGGAGCTCATCGGATCAGACCTCTGCGCCGGCTTCTACACCGAGGAGGTGCGGGAGAAGGGTCGGCGCGTCGGGTTTGATGTGGTGACGCTGGACGGCCGGCGCGGTCCGCTGGCGCGGGTGGGGGCTCGTGGTCCCAAGGTGAGCCGCTACGGGGTAGACCTGGCGTCGTTCGAGGAGCTGGGCGTGCAGACGCTCGAGCGGGCGTTGGAGGCCGGTGCTC